>CAZSBI010000158.1:0-7590 GCA_964604735.1 uncultured Flavobacteriaceae bacterium
CTTCTTTAATAATGTGTCCTAATACTTCTCGTGATTTTCCCATAGTCTTAAAATTTTCCCTAAAAATACAAGATATTTTTCAATAATGCAAGTGTTATGTGTTAATTTAACACAATTCGAATTGTTTTATTAAGAATTTGTTACTTTATTTTTTGTCTTTTATGGCTCCTTTCTTCCTCAAAATGAATAAAATAACTTAAATCCTTGACAAGAGGGTAGCTGATGTTGTATATTTGCGGGCTATAAAAAATAAATATAAATAATATATGAAGCTATCAGAATTTAATTTTAATTTACCGCCGGAATTGTTGGCAGAGTATCCCTCTGATTGTAGAGATGAATCGCGTCTAATGGTGGTGCATAGAGATACAGGAAAAATTGAACACAAAATGTTTAAAGATTTAATCGATTATTTTGATGAAGATGATACAATAGTGTTGAATAATACCAAAGTCTTTCCGGCTAGGTTATATGGAAATAAAGAAAAAACAGGAGCAAAAATAGAAGTGTTTTTGTTGCGCGAATTAGATGCAGACACGCGTCTTTGGGATGTAATGGTTGATCCGGCGCGTAAAATACGCATCGGAAATAAATTATTTTTTGATGAAGACGAAACATTAGTAGCTGAGGTAATTGATAACACCACTTCTCGTGGGCGAACACTACGATTTTTGTATGACGGTACTTACGATGAGTTTAGAAAAAAATTGAAAGAATTGGGACAAACGCCACTGCCTAAATACATAAAACGTCCTGCAAATGAAGAGGATAAGGAACGTTATCAAACCATATTTGCCAAGCACGAAGGAGCAGTTGCCGCACCGACTGCCGGATTGCATTTTTCAAAACACTTATTAAAAAGATTGGAAATAAAAGGAGTGCATTTGCCCGAAATTACACTTCACGTAGGTATCGGAACTTTTAACCCGGTTGAAGTAGAAGACTTGTCCAAGCATAAAATGGATTCGGAACAGTATTTTATCGAAGATGCAGTAGTAGAGACAATAAATGAAACCAAGAAAAATAAAAAACGAGTTTGTGCGGTAGGCACGACAGTTATCAGATCTTTGGAATCATCTGTTACAGCTGATGGTAATTTAAGACCTTTTGAGGGATGGACTAATAAGTTTATTTTTCCACCTTATGATTTTAAAATTGCTAATGCTTTGGTAACCAATTTTCATACACCAAAATCTACCTTATTAATGTTGGTTGCAGCCTTTGGTGGTTATGATTTAATCATGAAAGCCTATCAAGAAGCTATAAAAGAGAAATATCGATTTTATTCTTATGGCGATTCAATGTTGATTATATAGTTAATCATACATTAATAAAGCAGATTATACATTACTATATAAGAGTCTCTTCAATGAGACTTTTTTTTTGTCATTTAACTGTCTAAATATAAGACCTTTAAGTCTTTTATTAAGAATAATAACTATATTTATTTGAGTTTCGTTATGATATTTGTCATTTTTTTGTTACTTTTGTAGCATAAAAAACATAAATAACTTAATTATATGGCAAGAATAGTAGTTTTAGGCGCCGGAATTGCCGGCCACACAGCCTCAACTTATCTTAGAAAATGGCTGAATAAAAAACACGAGGTGATTGTAGTATCACCAAACTCAAAGTATCAATGGGTGCCCTCAAATATATGGGTAGGCGTTGGAAGAATGAAACCCGAACAAGTTTATTTCGATTTAGAACCGAAATATAAAAAATGGGGAATTGATTTTAAACAAGCTAAGGCAATTTCAATACATCCAGAGGGTGGTGCCGGACATGAAAGTCCTTTTGTAAAAATTGAATATGTAGCACAAGGTAAAGCCGGTGAGGTTGAAGAGGTAGCATATGATTATTTGGTTAATGCAACAGGACCGCAACTTCGTTTTGATAAAACCGAAGGTATGGGACCTCAAAACGGCACAACAGTATCGGTCTGTTCTTATGATCACGCTGCGCATGCATGGAGTGAGTTGCAAAAAGTAATTAAAAAAATGGAGGCAGGCGAAAACCAAAAAATAGTTATTGGTATTGGTCATCCGGGTGCCACTTGTCAAGGAGCTGCCTTCGAATACATATTAAATGTACAAAATGAAATTGCACGAAGAGGATTAACAGATAAAGCCAACATTACCTATATCACCAACGAGTACGAACTAGGCGATTTTGCTATGGGGGGCGCATATATCAAATATGGAGGCTATATAACGCCAACAAAAGTGTTTACAGAATCATTTTTGGCTGAACGTGAAATCAATTGGATTAAACGTGCCGGTGTAAACAAAGTAGAAAAAGATAAAATTCATTATGAAACATTAAAAGGAGAGTATAAAGAAATCGAATATGATTTCTCAATGTTAATTCCTGCCTTTACAGGTCCCGGTATTCAAGCTTTTGATAAATCAGGTAATGATATTACTTCGACACTATTTAAACCAAACGGATTTATGGTTGTTGATGCAGATTATACCAAAAAATCATATGATGAGTGGTCAGCAAAAGATTGGCCGGAGGTAGTTCAAAATCCTTCTTATCCTAATATTTTTGCTCCCGGTATTGCTTTTGCACCACCACATACAATTTCAAAACCACATACATCGCCAAACGGAACCACTATTGTTCCGGCGCCACCTCGTACTGGTATGCCATCGGGTGTAATGGGTAAAATTGTAGCGCAAAATATTAGAGATGTTGTCAAAGGAAAACGAAAATTAGATAACCTAAAACATAGAGCTTCTATGGCTAAAATGGGAGCAGCTTGTATTGTTTCTGCCGGTTATGGTAATTTTGGCGGAATGGCAGCCAGTATGACGGTCTATCCGATTGTGCAAGATTGGGAAAAATATCCTGAATATGGTCGTTCGCTACGTTACACTATGGGTGAACCGGGATTAGCAGGACATTGGCTAAAATGGTTTATGCATTATATGTTTATTCATAAAGCCAAAGGATATCCATTCTGGTATTTATTACCTGAATAGTCAAAAAATATTTATAACTGATACAATAATTTAAAACATATTTATATGGGACATAAAAAACATTTAACAAAAAATACAAAAGGTTACCATGATTTTTCTTATGCGCCGGTGCCTACTGCATTTACTAGATTTATGCGTAAATGTATCATCTGGCAAGCGTGGAGATGGTTGGTATTAAATATCAAAATATTAAGAATTGTGGCATTTGGTCATTCTTAATAGGATAGAAATTGACAAAAAAAATCGCAATCAAATTTTTGATTGCGATTTTTTTTATTTAAAAACTTTTGTTTTTATAAAGCATTAATCTTTTCGATTAAAGTTTTGACGCTTGCTTCATATTCTTCTTCTAATTGTTTGAAGTATGCTTTTTTGTTTTCAACTTTTCTGCCGGCATTAATTTTGTCGTTAAAATCGTCGTATGTTGCAACTGCTTCATCAATTATTGCTTCAATTTTATCATCTTCAATCTCCGGTTTAACCAATTGTTTGAATGATGCTTCGTCAATAACTTCGCCAAAAATGTAATTAATCTCTTTTTTGAATTCTTTTATGCTATTAGCCATAATATGTAATTTTAATATTTCTGCAAATTTAGTTAAAATAGTTGGTTAAAACGCATCTTTTTCCATAAACAAAATCAAAGCAAAAACGGCATAGTTGATAATGTCTAAATAATTAGCGTCAATTCCTTCGGAAATACTGGTTTTTCCTTCATTTTCTTCAATTTGTTTGACACGATACAGTTTTTGAATGATCAAATCGGTTATAGAGCTGATACGCATATCGCGCCATGCTTCGCCATAATCGTGATTTTTGTCAAGCATTAACTGTTTAGCTTCGTTTATTTTTTTGCTATATAATTTTACCGCTTCGTCAAGATCCATATCAGGCTGATCGGCTACGCCTTTGTCCAACTGAATCAGTGCCATGGCGGCATAGTTTATCAAACCTAAAAATTCAGGAATTTCACTTTCGTTAACCTTGCGCTCCTTGCTTTCTTGCAGTTGTCTGATGCGAGATGCTTTAATATACATTTGATCGGTGAACGAAGGCATGCGTAGCACACGCCATGCACTACCGTAATCATTCATCTTCTTATAAAAGATATCGCCGGCGCGTTGGGTTACAATATCGAATTGTTTTGAGGTATCTTTACTCATTTTATTCAAAAATTTTGTGTAAATTTCGGACAAATTTTTGAATTAGAAAAATTAATAATTTTAAACATCAAATAAATACAAGTAAAATATGAAAAATATAGCCATTTTTTGCGGTGCAAGCATCGGTTTTAACAAAATTTATGCAGAACAAGCGCATGCATTAGGTGCATTTTTAGCACAAAAAAGTATCAATATTGTGTTTGGTGGAGGTAAATTCGGAATGATGGGCACTATTGCCGATGCTGTTTTAGAAGGAAAAGCAGAAGTTATCGGTGTTATTCCTGATTTTTTAAAACTCGAAGAGATTGAACACAAAGGAATTACCAAAATGATTACAACTGAAAATATGTCAGACCGAAAAATGATTATCAGTAAAATGGTTGATGGATATATTGCACTGCCCGGCGGATTTGGTACACTTGATGAAGTTATGGAGGTGCTAACCCTCGGACAATTACATCTGGAACAAAAACCAATAGCATTTTTAAATACCAAAGGTTTTTTTAATCCGATAATCGAACAATTTGACCTAATGGTACGCGAAGGTTTTCTAAAACAAGAAAACAGAGACATGGTTTTAATTCATGATAACATTGAAACTTTATATGAAATGATGATTAATTATCAAGCACCAAGTGTATCAAAACTCGTAAATACAGTAGCGTCTAAGTAGTTTTGTGGGACGGAGGAAGTTGGAAGAACAAAAGTAGGGAAAAGGTAAAAGGTAAAAGGGAAAAGTGCGGTTGAAGTCGGAAGTCGGGAGGTGTTAAGGTATTAAGGTAAAAGGAGCGAGGTAAAAGGTAAAAGGTAAAAGTGCGTTGGAAGTTAGAAGTCGGAAGTCGGAAGACCGAAGTTTTTAGTGTTGAGTTTGTGGTTCGTGATTATAGAAAAACTCCGTGAAACTCTGCGTACTCTGTGGTTGTAAGAGCATAAATCCTTTCGTATGGTTTTGCAGAAAAAAGTTTATTAAAATCGATAAAACAAATTAATACATAATGATTAATACAACATTTGACAAGCCAAAAGTAATGGGCATTCTAAACATAACGCCCGATTCGTTTTATGACGGCAATCGCTATGTAGATGAAAAATCGATACTCAATAGGGTAGAAGTTATGCTTTCCGAGGGTGCTGATATCATTGATATCGGGGCATTTTCGTCACGTCCGGGAGCAAAACCGGTAAGCGAAAATGAAGAACGAAAACGTTTATTGCCAAATATCAAAACTATTGTAAAGCATTTTCCGAATGTAGTTATTTCGGTCGATACTTATCGAAGTAAAATTGCCAAAGAAGTGCTAGCAGAAGGCGCACAAATAATCAACGATATTTCGGCAGGAAATTTAGATAAAGAAATGTTTGAAACCATAGCAAAACTACAAGCGCCTTATATTATGATGCATATGCAGGGAACACCTGAAAATATGCAAAAAAATCCGGTTTATAAAGATGTCGTTTCCGAAGTAATAAGTTTTTTTGAAACAAAAATTGAAGCATTAGCAAAATTAAATCATCATCAGCTTATTATTGACCCCGGATTTGGATTTGGTAAAACATTGTCACATAATTACGAATTATTATATCGTTTAGAAGCATTTTCTGTTTTGAATAAACCTGTTTTGGTAGGAATTTCTCGCAAATCGATGTTGTATAAATTACTAAAACAAACACCTGAACAAATGCTTAATGCAAGTACCGTGGCAAATACGATTGCAATACTAAAAGGGGCAAAAATTTTGCGTGTTCACGATGTAAAAGAAGCCTGCGAAATAATAAAAATCACACAATATGACTATTCAAAATAAATACATTGCGCTACTGATATTATTGATGTTTGCAGCATCTTGTCAAAAAGAAAACTATCAAATTAGTCAGGCAAGAATGGAGGTGAACGATTTTGTTTGGAAAGGACTCAATGCTTATTATCTATGGAAAGATGAAATACCCAATTTGTCGGACAATAAGTTTGATAGTCAGTCCGAATTAAATGATTTATTAGATGATTATCCAGAACCATCCGATTTTTTTGAATCCTTAATCTATGATAGAGAAAACATCGATCATTGGTCGTGGATTGTCAGTGATTATATCGCCTTAGAGAAATTATTTCAAGGTATTCGCGTTACTTCGGGTTTGCATATCGGATTGGTACTTGAACAAGCAGGTTCAGACAATTTGTTTGCTTATGTCAAATATGTTGCGCCCAATTCTGATGCCGAACGTAAAGGAATGCAACGCGGTCAGTTATTTAGAAAAGTCAATGGTCAGCAACTGACAAAACAAAATTACAGAGAGCTTTTTCGCAATAGTTCTTATGATTTAGAATTGGCAACTTGGTCAGGAGCTGTGCTTGCAGACACAGGCATTGTCAAACATCTTGAAAAGACAGAATTAGCCGAAAATCCGGTATTTATTAAGAAAATTATTCATCAAAACGGAAAAAATATAGGATATTTAATGTATAACGGATTTGTAATGAATTATGAACAAGATTTGTTGAACGCTTTTCAGTTTTTTAAATCAGAAAATATCGATGAGCTAATACTTGACTTGCGTTACAATCCCGGTGGAAGTGTGTCAACCATGCAAAGTCTTGCATCGATGATAACAGGGCAGTTTGAAGGACAGACTTTTTTGCAATACAAATGGCACCAACAATTACAAAATTGGGTTAAGTTGCATTATCCGAATACTTTGGAACGAAAATTTGAAAATAAATTGAGTAATGGTGCAAGTTTTAATCCTTTACGCTTGAATAAACTGTATGTTATTGCCACCAAATCGAGTGCATCTGCCAGCGAATCTTTGATCAATTGCTTAGACGCATATATTGATGTACAACATATCGGCACCGAAACTCATGGGAAATATGTAGCCTCAATAACCTTGTATGATTCGCCTGATTTTAGCAGAAATAATGTAAATACAAATCACCAATGGGCAATGCAACCTATTGTGTTAAAAGTAGATAATGCACAAGGCGAAGGAAGTTTTATCAACGGATTAACGCCTGATATTTTTCAAGCCGAAGACTATCATAATATGGGTGAGTTGGGCAATGAAACAGAACCTTTACTCAATCGTGCCCTACAAGCTATAAACGGAGTAACACGCCCAAATCATTCAATAAATCATTTTGAAGAAGTTTACTACTTAGAACAATCGCATCAAGACGAGATGTATTTGCCAAGCCTTCCTGATGGATTATCAGAAGTGAATCGTTAGTATGTCTTGTTGTGTTCTTATTCAATATAATTCCAACAGTCAAAAATCAAATAACAAAATATTCAATAAAATTAAAAAAAGCCCTACCAAAATTGTCAGATAAATAAAAAACATAAATAATTGACATTAATTGACATAAAATAGCCCATAATTGTAAAAAAAAATTATTTTTGTTACTCATTAAAAATAATTACAAATATGGCATTCGATATTGA
>CAZSBI010000159.1:0-3410 GCA_964604735.1 uncultured Flavobacteriaceae bacterium
ATTTTTCAACAATCTTTAATAATTGTCCTACGGCAATACCACCACTCGAAGGCGGAGGCATTGAAATGATTTCATAGCCGCGATAATCGACCCTAATGGGTTTTCTAAATTTTGCTTGATAATTTTTTAGGTCATTTATGCTGATAATACCACCGCTTTTATTGACCTTATCGACCAAAGCCCGGGCAACTTCACCCTCATAAAAACCTTTGGGACCTTCTTGGGCAATCATAAGTAATGTTTGCGCCAAATCTTTTTGTACAAGCACATCGCCTGCCTGCCATTTTTCTTTGATAAATACCTTATTGTCAGGATTGTATTTGATAAAACTTTCTTGATATTTATTTAATCGGTAAGCTTCGGCTTTCGAAATTTTAAATCCGTTTTGAGCCAGTAAAACAGCCGGCATAACCAGCGTTTTCCACTCTTTTATTTTGCCGTATTTTTGCCAAGCGGCATACAATCCGGCAACGGTACCGGGCACACCGACTGCCAATCCGCCATAAGTACTCAATTTAGGTACTACATTTCCTAAGCTGTCCAAATACAAATTTTTATGGGCTTTTTGAGGCGCCATTTCTCTGTAATCGAGAGCCGTTGCTTCGCCATTGGCTAATCGGATAATCATAAAACCACCTCCGCCAATATTGCCGGCACGCGGATAAACCACCGAGAGCGCAAACTGTGAGGCAACCATTGCATCAACGGCATTACCGCCTTTTTTCATAATATCCGTACCGATTTTAGAAGCCCAAGGGTGTGCCGAAACCACCATTGCTTTCGGGCTGCTTAATCGTTTTATGGCAATTGGATTTTCTTGTGTAACTTTGCACGAAAATACAAGCAACACGATTGAAACAAAAAGGAATAGTCTTTGCATAGCATAAATTTAGAAATGTAAATATACTAAATAATCAATGCATTGCGTTTGATAAATTGTAAATAAATATTGAAAATAATGAAAAAAATATTAAGTATCGCATTCGTCATTTTATTGACATTTTCATTACAAGCACAAAGTACAAAATCCATAAAAGTATATGGTATATCGCTTGATACCATTGCGAGTTATGTCAAAAAACACCCGAAATATTTCGATCATTTAGCCAAAAAAATATTGATGAAAGATAAAAATCCGGCTGATGATGAAATGATTTTGCTGTACTACGGAAGTGCTTTTATGAAGAATTACAATCCTAAAAAAGAAGATAAATCAGTTGAAAAAATATCGAAGCAAATAGGAGAAATGGATTTTTCGAAAGCCATTTTAGAGGGAGAAAAACTCTTGAAAGTTTACCCTGTCAATGCTCGTTTGTATATGCTGATAGGCTATGCCTATAAAAAAATTGGCGAAAAAATAAAATCAAAATGGTATTACAAGCGTTACGGTGCTATTTTAAGAATTCCGCTCAACAGCAACACAGGAAACAGTTTTGAACAAGCTTTTGTGGTGCGAAGCATCAGCGATGAGTACTTGATTTTAAACCAAAAAGATTTAGAACTGAACGAGCAAGCATTACGCTATCATAACCAATTGCCCTATGATGTGTTGCAAGTACAAAATAAATCGAAGAACAATAAGCGCGCTACTAAATTATCTAAGAAGAAGATATATTTCAACATATATTTGCCCTTCTTTGTAGGACAAGGCAAATCTTTTAAATCTGAACTAAAAGAGGCTAAGGAAAAGTATCGTTATAAGGAATAGGATATATCGTAAGTGTTGCTATAAAAAATGTTAAAATTAGATATTTTCAAAAGATTGTATCAATAAAATATGTATTTTTACCATATCAATTAATTGCTATGGTTACGCAACTCAAGTATATTTTCATTTTTATTTTTATTGCAAAAATTTCTGCGCAAGAAGATTTGTATGACCAAAAATTGCAAGATTTTTCTACCAAAATAGAACAATGTCATAGGAAACAACAAAAAAATAAAGCTTTACAACTTGCCGACGATGCACTGATTTATGCAAAATCGCTAAATAAACCGAGCGCTTTGCTTGATGCTTATCTATTGCAAACTATAGCACTTCGCTCAAATAACCGTTTAGATGATGCCTTAAAGATGTGTAATAAAGCATTGAAAATTGCCGACAATGAAGGTTTTAATAAGAAGAAGGCGACAACGCTCTTAGAAAAAGCAAAAATTTTTAGATATAAAGGAGAAAAAAATACGGCTGTCGAAAATCTGACAAAATCAAGAGTTATTTATGAAAAGTTTAAAGACAAAAAAGGCATAGCCAATGTCTATATATTATATGGTGTCTTAAAAACAGAATTAGGTGATTATAATAAAGGACAGAAGTATTTGCATGATGCGCTACAATATTTTATCAACATTAATGACAATGATAGAGTTGCAGATACTTGGATGGCAATCGGCTATACAAATTTTATAAAAAAGAAATACCCGAAAGCAAAAAAATCGTTTTTAAATGCACTTGGCAATATTTCTTCGGACAATTATGCCGGAAAAAATATGTTGTACCTTAATATTGCAACTATTTATCAACGGCTTAGTCAATTAGATTCGGCTTATTATTATCAGATAAAAGCGATTAAAAATGCCGAAAAATCAAACGATAAATATTTGTTATCTACTTTGTATTTTAATGCTTCAACTGTAAAATTTGAACAAAAACAAATAGATTCCACTAAATATTATGCTGAAAAAGGTTTGGCTCTGTCAAAAGAATTAAAACGATATAACCGTCAGATTGACAATTTATTAATGCTTTCGCAAGTCGATTCTGTACAAGGAAATATCACAGGCGAACTGGCTATTTTTAAAACCATAATGCATTTAAAAGATGCTATTTTAAAGCAAGAACGAAAAAATATTGCCGAAGAAATGGAAACTAAGTACAGCAACTTGAAAAAAGATGAAATAATTGCTTTGCAAGATAATAATTTGTCTATTGCCAACGAAAAAAACAAGCTATTATCCGGATTGATTGTTTTTGCGGTTTTTTCATTTATAATTTCACTGATTTTGCTGTTTACTTACCGTAAATTACTTAATAAATCAAAGAAATTACATCAAATTGAAAAAAAACAATTAGCCGAACAGCTTAAAAATAAAGAAAAAGAATTGGTTGCCATT
Organism: uncultured Flavobacteriaceae bacterium; assembly: GCA_964604735.1. GTDB lineage: Bacteria > Bacteroidota > Bacteroidia > Flavobacteriales > Flavobacteriaceae > WGBX01. The sequence continues at coordinate 3,112 of CAZSBI010000159.1, forward strand.
GCTTTGCAAATCGAACAAAAAAATACGCTGATTGATAAATTTTATTACAAACTAAAACAAGCAACTTTTCAATCGGAAAATGCCGATAAAGAATTGAAACATTTTTTGTCCGAAATTAAGTCATCTGTCAATATTCAAAAAGATATAGATTTGTTTGCCGATAGATTTGCCGATTTACACCACGATTTTATCACTAAACTAAAAAAACAATTCCCTGAATTGAGTATCAAGGAAATCAAATTTTTGTCCTTTATCAAAGTAGGTTTGTCAAACAAACAAATTGCTTCAATGCAAAATAT
>CAZSBI010000160.1:0-4895 GCA_964604735.1 uncultured Flavobacteriaceae bacterium
CGGATTAACCGCTTTGGTAAATCTATCATAAGGCTGTGCGGGGTATTCCCATGCGGCAGCATAAGCATAATTTTCGTCATCTCGAAGCGCTTCACCGTCTTCGGTTTGGTATTCTTCACGGAAATGTCCTCCGCAAGATTCGTTTCTGTTATAAGCATCTAGTGCTAATAATTCGCCCAATTCTAAGAAATCAGCTACATATCCTGCTTTTTCTAATTCTTGGTTAAATTCTTTGTCTGTTCCGGGTACTTTAACGTCCTTCCAGAATTCTGCACGTAGTTCTTGAATTTCCTTAATAGCTATTTCCAAGTCCTTGGCATTACGCGCCATACCGGCTTTGTTCCACATAATTTTACCTAATTTTTTGTGGAAATAGTCAACTGAATGTTTACCTTTATTATTAATGAAGAAGTTGATTTCTTCTTTAACTTTTGCTTCGGCTTCATCAAACTCAGGTGTGTTAGTTGGAATTTCACCGGTTTTGATATAATCGGCTAAATAATTGCCAATAGTGTAGGGTAATACAAAATAACCATCAGCCAATCCTTGCATCAATGCCGATGCACCTAATCGGTTAGCACCGTGATCAGAGAAGTTCGCTTCACCAATTACAAATAAACCGGGGAGGTTCGATTGTAAATCATAATCGACCCAAAGTCCGCCCATTGAATAATGGTTGGCAGGATAAATCATCATAGGTGTTTCATAAGGATTTTCATCTACAATTTTTTCATACATTTGGAAAAGATTACCGTATTTATTTTCGATAACTTTTTTGCCAAATTCAGTTACTTGTGCCTTAGTTGGATTTTTAATACCATTAATATAAGCTTGCTCTTTGCCATATCTTTCAATAGCAGAAGCAAAGTCTAAATATACAGCTTCTCCTGTTTTATTGACACCGTGTCCGGCATCACAACGTTCTTTGGCGGCACGAGAGGCAACATCACGAGGTACCAAATTGCCAAATGCAGGATAGCGTCTTTCTAAGTAATAGTCTCTGTCTTCTTCGGCTATTTCGGTAGGTTTTAGTTTGCCTTCTTGAATTGCCTTAGCATCTTCTAATTTTTTGGGCACCCAAATACGTCCGTCATTACGAAGTGACTCTGACATTAATGTCAATTTAGATTGATGATCACTACTACGTGGAATACAAGTAGGGTGAATTTGTACATAAGCCGGATTGGCAAAGTACGCTCCCTTGCGATGTGCACGCCAAATAGCAGTGCCGCTTGATCCCATTGCGTTGGTCGATAAGAAATATACATTACTGTACCCGCCCGTACCTAAAACAACTGCATGAGCCGAATGTCTTTCAATTTCGCCGGTAACCAAGTTTCGTGTAATAATACCGCGTGCATGTCCATCAACAACGACTAAGTCAATCATTTCGTGACGGTTATACATTTTTACTTTACCGCGTGCAATTTGTCTGTTTAGGGCAGAATAGGCACCTAATAATAATTGTTGACCGGTTTGTCCTTTGGCATAAAAAGTTCTGGAAACCAATACGCCACCAAAAGAACGATTGTCCAGTAATCCGCCATAATCGCGTGCAAAAGGCACCCCTTGCATAACGGCTTGGTCAATAATAGCACCCGATACTTCGGCTAAACGGTATGTGTTTGCTTCGCGTCCGCGATAATCGCCGCCTTTGATAGTGTCGTAAAATAATCGCCAATCGCTATCGCCATCGTTTTGATAATTTTTTGAAGCATTGATACCACCTTGTGCCGCAATTGAGTGTGCACGACGAGGTGAATCTTGAAAAGCAAAAGCTTTTACATTGTAGCCCATTTCTGCTAATGATGCAGCGGCGGCGCCACCTGCCAGACCTGTTCCTACAACAATAATATCAATATTACGTTTGTTGGCAGGATTTACCAGTCTGATTTTATCTTTGTAAGTTGTCCATTTTTGCGCTAATGGTCCCTCGGGAATATGCGCTTGTAATGGCGTTCCTTCTTTTATTTTGATTGTTGACATAATAAATACTTTTAGTTAAAATAGAAATAAATTGCAATTGCTGAAAAACCAAATGCTACTACAAAGGCAACAATGTTTCCGATAACAACCAAAGGTTTGTTAAATTTTTCTCTTGGTACTCCCAAAGACTGAAAAGCCGATTGGAAAGCATGACTTAGGTGAATACCTAATGAAACAAATGCAAAAACATAAATTGCCGTATATAACGGTTGTTTAAACAAACCGGTTACTAAGGCGTAATGATCTGCAATATCTTCTGTTTTGAAAGGAATGAAGTAATTGTAAAAATGCAAAAACAAAAATACAGTTACGCCTAATCCTGTCCAAATCATGTTTCTCGATGCCCACGAAGCAGCAGCTCCGGCATTGAGTTTGGCATATTTAACCGGACGATTGGCTCTGTTATTCAATTCTAAGTAAATTCCCATACCAATATGGAAAATAAAACCTAGAAACAGAATGGGTTGCATAATTTGAATTAATGGATTTTCGCCCATAAATTCAACCGCAGCATCAAAAGCTTCTTTACCCGGATAAATTAAAGTTAAATTAATAGCAAGATGAACAAAAATGAACACTACCAAGAATAACCCTGATAATGACATCGCTATTTTCTTTGCTACTGAAGATTTTAATATACTCATAGTAGATTATTTTTTATAGTTGATACAAATATACAGCTTATACAATCAAGTTAATTGATTTATCTCATATTTTAGAGTATATTATTTTGCTCTAATCCATTTATCTTTTCATTAGCATATAATATTATTTCGTATTGACTTATTTAACAAAATAATTGAGTATTTTTGGCGCAATATTTGAAATGTATAAATAAAATAATTTAATGAAAATATTAATTTTATGTACCGGAAATTCTTGTCGTAGCCAAATGGCAGAAGAATTTTTAAAATCCTTTGATCAAAATCTTGATGTGGTTTCGGCAGGAACATCTCCAAGTAATGAAGTGCATCCGAAAACAATTCAAGTAATGCAAGAAATTGGTTTTGATTTGACTAAAAATACACCGAAATCGGTAAATGTGTTTCTAAAAAATCATTTTGATTATGTCATTACCGTATGTGACGGCGCCCAAGAATTTTGTCCTGTGTTTGCAGGAAAAGTAAAAAAACGTTTGCATATTGGTTTTGACGACCCTGCGGAAGCTGTTGGCAGTGAAAACGAAATTCTTAATGAATTCAGAAGGGTGCGAGATGAAATATCACGCGAATTCAAAGCTTTTTATAGTTCTTTGAACTAAGAAAATAAAACTGCATTTTGGTATAATTATTGCTTAGATAATAAAAAAATATTTGCGTACTAATTGATTATTGTATAAATTTGTACGTTAACCCATAAGTTTGTAAATTTGTAACTTATAATAAACCCGGTGTTATGTTAAAAAAGACTTTTTTATTATTGGCCGTATTACTTTCTCTTCAAGGCTTTTCACAATTAACCAATAAGGGAGATATTAAAATCTCAGCAGGTACAACTTTGTATATACAAGGTGTTGATGTGATAAACGATAACGGCACAAGTGGTCATACTTGGTCTAACGATGGTCAAATTATTTTCAAAGGAGATAATTTTACTAACAACGGTACTATGGATGATACCAGTACAACCGGTTCAACTGAATTTAGTGGAGATAATGAACAAAATATCAAAGGAACCGAGGTGGCTAATTTTAATCAATTAATCATTGATAATGCCAATAATTCGGTAGTGCAATATGAAGCAGGGCTTAATGCCAAATCGCTAAATGTGCATGATGGAGCCAAAGATTTTGACTATAAGGTAAATGCCGATTTGCCATTGACCGTAGCCAATGATTTAGTTACCAACGGTGACATCCGATTAATAGGCGGTGCGCAATTAATACAAACACATACAGGAACAACTTCAAATTCAGGTACTAAATACATTTGGATTGATCAACAAGGTACGACTAATCAGTATAGATACAATTATTGGTCAGCTCCCGTTAATCAGAATGGCACTTGGAAAATGCGTTATTTGCGCGACGGTGCAGAAGGAGATAACGAATTGCAATCGAAATATCCTGTTGTAAATATTGGCAATAACAGAAATGCTACCAATGATATTACAAATGCAGGGGGTACACACCCCGTAACCCTAAATTCTTATTGGGTTTATGCCTTTAAAAATGATACAGATGGTTCTTATGCAGGTTGGCACAACAATCATATCGAACATAATGGAACCCTACTACCTGCCGAAGCTTATACTATGAAAGGTCCCGGTGTAGATAAGAATATGGCAGCTGCCAATGGTGCTTCTACTACCGAGTATGAAAGCTGGACTTTTAGTGGTACGGCAAACGATGGCGACTACACATTAACAATTAATGCAGGTAACGATTATTTGGTCGGAAATCCTTATCCAAGTGCCTTAGACGCAGATGAGTTTATCAAAGATAACATAAGTGCAGGAAACGGAGGTAATAATGCAAGCGACATCTTTAACGGTACATTATATTATTGGGAACATACTGATGGTGATGACCATTATGGTAGAAATTATGAAGGAGGTTATGCTACTTATAATTTATCGGGTGGTGTAGTAGCCAAATCTTGGAGAGACGGTACAACAACAGTTGGAACGAAAGAGCCTAAACAATATATTCCCGTAGGACAAGGTTTCTTAATCTGGGCAGAAGCCGGACAAGGAGGCTCCGTGTTGTTTAATAATTCTCAAAGAGCTTTTAAAACCGAAGGTGCAGAATCTGTATTTATTCGTCCGGTAGCCCAAACAAATATCCGTTTAGGATTTGAAACACCAACTGATTTACACAGACAATTATTATTAGCCGTAAGACCTAATACAAGCGTAAGAGTAGAAGCAGGTTGGGATGCACCAAATTTTGATGGAGCACCTTTAAGTGC
>CAZSBI010000161.1:0-4786 GCA_964604735.1 uncultured Flavobacteriaceae bacterium
GGACACATTATCAAAGAAGAACAAATAAGTTTATTATCGACACATTTGATTAAAGGAACTGAGGTTATCAATATTGATCATCCTTTTCCGGGTGTGCATGGGGTTGAATTTAATTTTTCTTCCAAACCGAGATCTATCATACTAACAACTAGAAGTTTATATTCTCTTGCCAAAATTTTAAGAGCTCAAAAAATCATTAATAAAGATGAAAAATTTAATATCAATGCGTCTTTTGCCAAAGTAAAAATTGGCAAACAACTGCATTATGGTATCCGTGTAAAAGGCTTGTCTTCTTATGATGATATTCCTGAATTACAACAAAAATTTATCGATAATCAGTTTGAATTTCTTTATAAAAGTAAAATCAAAACGGACAAGGCTGTTTCGATAAAAATCAGTAAATTTTTTCATATAGAACAAATGGATAAAGGTGTTTACAAAGACACTTTCAACAAAGATATCTACTACGTTAGCATCCCTGATTACATTAATTGGGAAACTTTTAGAAAATTAACTTCTTATGTCAAAAATAATGTCAGCAATAATAATTTTGATGTGGTTAAAGGTATTTTTTATATGGATGATTGCGTGAATGATATCATCAGAATATATAAACCAAATATGAGTTTGGAATTACTAAATGAAATAAAAGACCGTTATTGCAAGGCGTTTAAACTTTATTAAACCCCGCTACAACATCTCAATAATATCAGAAGCAAGCATCGTGTATGCTTGTTTTTTTTTGATATATTTTTCAGCAGTTTTGCTGTGCAAATAAACGCCCAACAAAGCAACTTCCATAGCTTGATAGCCTTGTGCCGATAATCCGGTCATAATGCCTGTGAGCACATCGCCGCTGCCTGCTGTTGCCAAAGCCGAATTTGCCACCGGATTGATATAAATAAAATCGCCATCTGATATCAATGTATAAGCTCCTTTTAGCACTACTACAACTTTGTTTTGCTTGGCAAAGGCTAATAATTTTTGCCATTTTTCATCTTCGTTTTGCCATGTACCTGCCAATCGTTTGAACTCGCCAATATGTGGTGTCAATATCGAATTTTTGGGAATATCCGCTAATAATTTCTTGTGCTTAGCCAAAATATTAAGTGCGTCTGCATCGATAATCATTGGTTTTTTTATTTTTTTGATAAATTTGGCAAAGGCTTTGACCGTATCTTTATGCATACCCATTCCCTGCCCTATGCCTATGGCATCAAACTGTTTTTTAGGATTGATTTTTGTCAGTCTTTTTGCGTGCTTGTCGGTCAAAGTCATTGCTTCGGGCACGGCGGTTTGTATAATCCGGTATGCCGATTTAGGCACAAAACTACTTACTAATCCTGCACCAATACGCAAAGCGGCACGCGAAGACAAAATCATTGCACCGGTCATTCCGTAGCTGCCACCCACTAACAAAGCATGCCCAAATGTGTTTTTGTAAGCAAATTTATTTCGCTTTTTGAGCATTTTTGTCACCTGATTCGTTACATATAAAATATTTGTAGGCATTTGTTTCATAACCGATTTTGACAAACCAATATTCACTACTGTAAATTCCTTTACTTTGGAAGCATTTTCGATATAAAAAAATGTTTTTTTAGCACTTTGAAAAGTATAAACCATATCAGACTCTACTACTGTATCTGTTGAACTATTGGATGAATTAACAAATAATCCGGAAGGCATATCGACACTTAGCACTTCGGCTTTACTTTTATTCATCAAAGCTATGGCTTTTTGGGCAATACCGGTAGCCGGTCGCGTTAATCCTGTGCCAAAAATTGCATCGATAATGACTGCTTTTCGAGGTATTTTTTTGATATTATTGTCAAAAATTGTCACTTCAATATCCAATGACATTAATTTATGCAAATTGACATCAAAATCGGGAGAAGTTTTGTTTGAAAAAGGTACAATCAGGCAATTTACTTCGTAATTATGTTGATGAAATAATCTTGCCAATACCAAACCGTCGCCGCCATTGTTGCCTACACCACAAAAAATAAATATTTCGGTTTGCGGATTAATTCGCTTCAACATCTTTTTAAACAACTGTGTTGCAGCACGTTCCATTAATTCTTCGGAAGTGATTTTTTGCAATTGAATACTCTGCAAATCGATTTGTTTGATTTGTTCTGCGGTAAATATTTTTTGAAACATAGCCCTTTGTTTTAAAACTTGTAGTAATTTTGCATAAAAATACAAAATTATGCATAAAAAGCCAAGAATTGTTTTTATGGGCACTCCCGATTTTGCCGTTGCTAATCTTAAAAAATTGGTCGAAAATGACTATCATATCGTCGGTGTAATTACCGCTCCTGACAAACCTGCCGGACGTGGTAAAAAAATCAGGAAATCTGCCGTAAAACAGTATGCCGAGACGCTTGATATTCCGATTTTGCAACCTACAAACTTAAAATCTGAGGCGTTTAATAAGGAACTGCAAGCGCTTCGCCCCGACTTACAAATTATTGTGGCTTTTAGAATGTTACCCGAAGTGGTTTGGCGATTACCTAAATTGGGCACCTTTAATCTGCACGCTTCGCTCTTGCCCGATTATCGTGGCGCGGCACCTATCAATTGGGCAATTATCAACGGCGAAAACAAAACCGGTGTAACGACTTTTTTTATAGATGATAAGATTGATACAGGCGAAATTATCCTTCAAAAAGAAATTGATATCGACCCGAAAGACAACGTTTTTATGCTACACGACAAATTGATCGAAATAGGTAGCGATTTGATTTTAGAAACCGTCGATTTAATTGCCAAAGGTAAAGTAAAAACAGTAGCGCAACCAAAAATTGACCTGCCCAAAAAAGCGCCGAAACTCAATGCCGAAAACACCCGAATCGATTGGCAAAACACAGCCGAAAGCATACATAATTTAGTACGCGGTTTGTCCGAATATCCGGGTGCGTGGACAATGCTAAAAATCAATGAGGATGAAGCCAAAAAATTTATCATCTATTTTAGCGATTTCGAAAAAGTATCACATCAGCATTGCCCCGGTACTATTATTAGCGAGAAAAAAAATATGAAAATAGCAACAAAAGATGGTTATTTGTTGCCTAAAACAGTAAAATTACAAGGTAAAAAACAAATGGATATAATCTCATTTCTGAATGGTATGCGTGGAAAAGAACTAAGGATTTGCTAATTTCTTACTATAAAATCCATCTTTTAAATCGGTTTTTCTTAATTGCGGAATATATTGGAAATATTTTTTGAAATAATTGAGCTGATTACGTTGCAAAGCAGGTATTTTTGCATTGCCTGTTTCCCAAAACATCTCATTTTCATCAAAAGGGTAGTAAAATATTAAATTTCCTTCATTGCCAATAGTTATCCTTTTGTTATACACAGAATTTGGCGCCGGAATAAATATATCTTGAAAATCAAGATAATATTTGTAAGTAGAAAAAACAGTAGCGGCAATCAAAGCAAAAGAGACTAAATAGTAACGAATTGATGAAAATTTTGTTATGATTTTTTCTAAAATTATCAAGATAAAAAAGATGTAAAATGATAAGAAAAATCTAAAATTAGGGGCATAAAACAGAATAGCGACAAAATATAACAAGCCGATGATATAAATCCACCAAAGAGCCTTATTTTTTTTGATCAAAACCGGAATTATCATCAATAACAAAACAAAACTACTGTTCATAATGGCGTGCATTGCCGGCATTTGGCTTAGCCAATTCCAAAAATCAGCAACAAATTGATTGTCAAAATTTAAAGCATAGGTTTCGTTTTTGCCCAATTCGGATAAATAGGCAAGCATTTCGGAAGGGTATTGCCAATCCGGTTGCCAAAAATCTTTTGAAAAAGTAAAAGGATAGAAAACATATCCCGTGATAATGGCGTTTTTAGCTAAGAGCATTCCGAAGGAAATGAATAATACTAAAACAGTCTGTTTAACAAGACTTTTCAGGGACTGATGTTTCCACAACAAAATCAACAACAGCAATAAATTTGGTAGCGCCGTGAGTTTTATCAAGATAGAAAAAGCAACTAATACAGTCAATATTTTTACATCGTTGACATCGGGATTTTCATAATTTTTGATAAAAAAGTAATAGCTTAATACAGACAACAAAATAATGGGCAAATCGGGTGATGGCGCAGCCAAAAAGAATACAAAAAAGATAAAGACTAAGGATAATAAAGACAACCATTTGTTGTTCTTATAGAAAGATTTATCAAAAGTAAAAAACAAAACAAGTATCAAAAAATAGGCATTAATATCATTAAAAATGCTAAACGAAACGCCGGATTGCAAAATATGCCAACCCGAGAATTGTCCCAAAAACGGATGTAAATTCATTAAGCCCGGCACAAATCCGTACTCGCTCACCCAATTGATAGTTTGCAGATAATAGCTTTCGTTATCAAAAAACATTGGAAAAGAAGCACTGATAAACAGGCTTAAAAAGACAAAAAATACAAACAATACAATATTTAATATTTTCCATTTTACAATACGCAAATACATTGATTTCAACGCACAATACTTTGCTTTTGTCATCAATAAATACAGTAGCGCTACAATAAATAATCCGAATTTAAAATACAAGGAAAATCCGGTAAAAAAGTTTACAGACCACACTGTCATCATTGTCAAAAACATACCTAAGATCAATTGCAATACAGCGTGAATCGGTGCTTTTATTCTCAGCAATTTAAGCGCTATTTTTCCAAAGAATGAAAAAATAATGCTTATTGAAAAAAAGTATAGAATTAGTGTAAACATAATTTATTTACAGATAATGTTTCTAGT
>CAZSBI010000162.1:0-5127 GCA_964604735.1 uncultured Flavobacteriaceae bacterium
GCTTCTGTGCTTAGTTTAAGAGATTTTTCTTCCAGCTCATCTTTTTTACAACCGTTAATACTGAAAAACAGTACGGTAAATAATAGTAATAGAATTTTTGTTTTTTTCATTTTGATTTAATTTAGAATACCACAAATATAAATATTTTTTTTACTAACACTTCGTTTCTTTTACAAGTTTTCAGCTACCTACAAAACCACACGAAAGAATTCGTGCAGTAGCGGAAATAGTACTACTTCCAACTTTGGATTTCCGACTTCCGACTTCCGACTTTCGTCTTCCAACTTTCGTCTTCCAACCGCACTTTTACCTTTTGCCTTTCTCCTCAGTGTTTTGTCACGATTTTTGCCAATGCAAAAATACGCGCCAAAACAAGAAAGCTTGGTAATTAAAAATGTTGGGGGTGCGGGGCGGTCTCAATTTTGCTACTACTACTAACGTGTGACCCTTTCAGGGTCTTTTTCTAAGAACTAAGAACCACGAACTAAGAACTCAAAACTAAAAAACTTCGGTCTTCCGACTTCCGACTTCCAACTTTCGGCTTCCAACCGCACTTTTACCTTTTTCCTTTTTCCTTTTACCTTAACGCCTTAAGACCTTAAAACCTTAATACCTTCGGTCTCCCAACTCCTACACCAATCGATTCAATTTTTTAGAAACAATTTTAAACAAGACCAAGTAATCTTTGATGTCGTTAAAAATATCGGTGCGTTCTGATTCATTGGCATTTTTGAGTGCTTCTTTTTGTTTATCTATTAAATTCATTAGCCATAGACGGCGTAAATTAAGCAATACATCGATAACGTGCCAAGATAGATTTTCATCTTTTTGACTAACTTTAATGTCATATTTGTCCCATTTTGCCAATTGATATTTGTCTTCATCCATTAAAACATCTGAAATTAATCGAGATACATCTTCGTCGGATTTTGTTATAAACTGCGGAATATCAATTTCTTTTCCATTGAGCAAATCTTGAATAATTTGCTTATATACTTTACCGAAAATAGGATTAGAAAATTCCATTTCATCGGCTTGTAAATTTTTAAAAACTTCTTCGGCTACTACTGATTTACCTGCAAATTTTTCTACAATTGGGTCAGAAGTGTCATCGGGTATGCTAACCAACTCCCACTCTTCAAACTCAATTTTTTTGCGACCATGCAAAAGTAATATTTTGATTAATTCTTGTTCCAAAACATCTAATTTTGAGATGCTTTTTCCTTTTGTTTTTTCAACCGGTTTAAGCGTGCCTAATTGTTTTTGACGTTGCTGTTCTTTTTCTACTTTTCGGAGATTTGTTTTCTGAATAACCGCCAATTCTTTAAACAGCACTTTATCCGAAATTTTCATTATACGGCTTACTTCCTTAACATATATTTCTTGTTGAATAGCATTAGGTATTTTGGCAATGCTGCTTATAATATCTCTAATCAATTCGCCTCGTTTAATAGGGTCATTCTGCGATAAATCGTTAAGTAAATCGGCTTTAAAATTGATAAAATCTTGGGTATTGTCAGTAATATATTCGTGCAGCGCATCGGTTGACAGGCTTTTGCTAAAACTGTCCGGATCTTCGCCATCGGGCAGTAGTAAGACTTTGACATTCAGTCCTTGTTCAAGTATCAAATCTATACCACGTAAAGCGGCTTTTATTCCGGCGCGGTCACCGTCAAAAATAACCAAAACATTTTTAGTTAATCGTTTGATCAGCTGAATTTGTTCCTTAGTCAGCGCCGTTCCGGATGAAGCAACCACGTTTTTGATTTCGGCTTGATGAAAAGCCATAACGTCTGTATAACCTTCGACCAAAATACATTGATCATTTTTAACGATTTGCTGTTTGGCATGATAGATACCGTACAAGACTTTGCTCTTGTGATAGACTTCGGTTTCGGGCGAATTGATATATTTTGCCGTTTTAGCCTGATTATTGAGTATGCGTCCGCCAAATCCGAGTACACGACCACTTAAACTATGTATAGGAAACATTATTCGTCCGCGAAAACGGTCAATATGTTTGCCGTTACTCTCGACCGTTAATCCGGATTTGAGCAAAAAATCGATTTTGTAACCCTCTTTTATGGCAGATTGTGTAAAAACATCGCGATGTTCGGGCGAAAAACCTGTTTCAAATGTTTTTAAAGTGTCTTCTCTAAACTGTCTTTGTTTAAAATAACTCAGCCCGACAGACTTACCGATTTCGGTTTCAAAAAGTTGTTTATTGAACCAATTTTTGGCATATTCTAAAACCAATAAAATACTTTCGCGTTCTGAGCGCTTCTGTTTTTCTTCATCGGTTTGCTGTGTTTCTTCTATTTCGATATGATATCGTTTGGCTAACCAGCGCAAGGCTTCGGGGTAAGTCATTCGTTCTAACTCCATCAAAAAACTAACGGCGTTACCACCTTTTCCGGAACTAAAATCTTTCCAGATTTGTTTTGAAGGAGAAACCATAAATGACGGTGTTTTTTCGTCATTGAACGGACTGTAACCTTTTAGATTACTGCCGGCTCGTTTCAGATTGACAAAATCACCGATTACTTCCTCAACACGAGTAGCATCAAAAATTTTATCTATGGTTTCTTGTTTTATCATTTCTTTTGCTGTTGGCTGTTGGCTATTTTTTTCGTTCAATTACATAGTTCACCATTAACGCTAAGCTTTGTTTGGCTTCACTGTCAGGGTATTTTGACAATATTTGCAAAGCTTTTTGTTGGTATTCTTTCATTTTATTTTGTGTGTATTCTATTCCTCCGTGTGTTTTTACAAAGGCAATCAATTCGCGTACTTTCTTCTTGTTTTTATGATGTTTTTTGACAATATTGATAATCCATTTTTTGGTTTTGGCATCAACGGTGTTCAGGGTATAAATCAAGGGTAAAGTCATTTTTTGCTCCTTGATATCTATACCTGTGGGTTTGCCTATGCCGCCTTCTGAATAATCGAACAAATCGTCTTTAATTTGAAAAGCCATTCCGACCAACTCGCCAAATTGGTGTAAGTCTTTGATGGTTTCTTCGTCACTTCCTACCGATGCTGCGCCCATTGCTGTACAAGCCGCAATTAATGTGGCTGTTTTTTGACGAATAATTTCATAATACACATCTTCGGTAATATCTAATTTTCGAGTTTTTTCAATTTGAAGCAATTCGCCTTCACTCATTTCTTTTACAGCTACCGAAATGATTCGAAGCAAGTCAAAATCGCCATTGTCAATAGACAGCAATAAACCGCGAGAAAGGAGAAAATCGCCTACTAAAACCGCAATTTTGTTTTTCCAGAGTGCATTGAGCGAGAAAAACCCGCGACGATAATCGCTCTCATCGACTACATCGTCGTGTACAAGGGTTGCGGTATGTATCAATTCGACCACGCTGGCGCCTCTATAAGTACGATCTTCTACTTTGTTTTTAAGCATTTTGGCGGTTAAAAAGATAAACATCGGGCGCATTTGTTTTCCTTTACGAGAAACAATAAACGCTGTAATTCTGTTAAGCAACACCACCTTTGTTTGCATAGATTGGCGAAATTTTTTTTCAAAAATTTCCATTTCTTGCAAGATGGGCGCTTTAATTCTTTCTACAATTTTCATTGGTTATTTTGCTTGTAAACACAAAGATATAAAAACTAATGCTTGTAAACATATATTTTTTCAGCTTTACGTATTTATGAATAAAATTTTTACTAATTTTGTTCATCATTATTAAAATATATTCAAATGAAAATAACAAAATTATTATTTGTACTTATGTTCAGTTTACTGTTCAACACAAATAGCAAAGCACAGGATGTCGAAAAAAAGTATCCAATCATGACTTTTGAACAAAAAGAATTTGATTTAGGTACATTAAATGAAGGCGATGTTGTCGAAAGAACCTACAAGTTTACCAATACCGGCGATGCGCCATTAATTATTTCTAAAATTAGAGCAAGCTGTGGTTGTACCGTACCTTCGGGTTGGAAAAAAACACCTATTATGCCGGGTGAAAAGAGTGAATTTAAAGTGAAATTTAACACAAAACATAAAATAAAAAAACAACATAAAACCATTACGATTACTTGTAATACCAAAAGCGGAAGAGAAATTGTTCGTTTTCACGCCTTTGTAATACCTGATCCGAAAATGGAAAAAGAAAGAGCCGAACGTCGTAAAAGATGGGCGGAACAAAGAAAAGCGCGAGAAGCTGCCAAAAAAGCAAATAGAGAAAAAAAATTACACAATAAAACGATTAAAAAGAATCATAAACTTGAAAAGAAACAAAGTATATTTGAAAAAAAATATACAGAGAAAGAATTGGCTGTGCAACAAAAAATATATGCGCAACGCACAAAAGTAAAAAAGTTAGAATTAAAAATCTTAAAAAAGGAAAGCAAGTTACTTTTGAAAAAAGAAAAATGGTCAAAAGAAAAAGTTAAAGCCAAAAAAGCTGAAATTCAAAAACTTAGAAAAAAAATAGCTGAACATAATAAGAAAGTTTATGAATTAAGACATCAGAAATAGTTGATATCAATTATAAAAAAAACGTCCCGAAAAATTCGGGACGTTTTTCTATAAGTTAATTATTTGTTTTTTAAAGCATTCCAACCCTGTGCTGTTAATTCGTGTCTTTGGTTATCGCCACCAATGATATAAGCGCCTTTGTCTTCGGTTATATGTCCTATAACACTCAAATTCGGATTGGCTTTAATCTTATCGTAATCTGCTTGTTTGATGGTAAAAAGCAATTCATAATCTTCGCCGCCATTTAATGCCGGTGTTAATTCACTAATATTAAATTCTTCGGCTGTCATAACAGTTTGCGGGTCAATCGGGATTTTATTGGCATAAATTTGTGCGCCAACTCCTGATTTTTTTGCAATATGTAGTATTTCGGAAGATAATCCGTCCGAGATATCAATCATTGAAGTAGGTTGGATATCTAATTCTTTTAACAATTTGACAATATCTTTGCGCGCTTCCGGTTTTAGTTGCCTTTCTACTATATAAGCATAAGGTTCCAGATCAGCTTGATGTTGCGGATTGGCTTTAAAAGTTTCATTTTCGCGTTGCAAGACCAGCAAGCCCATATATGCACCGCCCAAATCGCCCGAAACGACAATTAAATCGTTGGGTTGCGCGCCATT
>CAZSBI010000163.1:0-6496 GCA_964604735.1 uncultured Flavobacteriaceae bacterium
AATATATATTGATGGAAAGTAGTTATTATTTTCTATTTTACTGTAAATTAAAAGTGTTAAATTTGACAACTAAAAATATCAATTGATTTTTTTAGCTTATTGTAATAATGAATTGCACAAAAAACGAAAAGAATGAAATTAAAAATATTAGTAATTAACTTATTATTAATCAGTGTGTTACAGGCACAAGATGCTAATGAAATTTTGATTTATAATGCACAAGCCATTAGAGGTTTTTATGATGAATTATATCAGTTAGAAGATGGAACAATTGATAAAATAAGGATTACACACATCGGCGATTCACATATTCAAGCAGATTTTTTTACGGATAATTTGCGACAACATTTTCAAAAGAGCTTTGGCAATGGCGGATTGGGTTTTTCTTTTCCGCATAATCTGATTTACACTTATGCCAATAAAGAGGTAAAATATTTTTCGAATGTGCGATTTAAAACAACAAGAATTACCAAACCAAGACTTTTGCCTCGCATGGGATTAAGTGGTTACGAATTTATATCGCCTACCGAAAATACTGCTATTTATGCTAAAATAAAAAATCAAAAATATGAAGCCAATAGTATCCAAATTTTTTATTCGGCAGACAATGATTTGCATTTTGTCAATTATATAGGCAATCAAAAATTTAAGAGTTTTGTGCCACAAAAGACCTACAAAATTTACAAAGTAAAAAAAGGTGATTATTTAGGCCGAATTGCCCGAAAATATCATAAAACGGTCAAAGAATTGAAAAAATTCAACAAAATGAGGACAAATATGCTCAGAATTGGTCAAAAAATTAAAATTCCGACCAAAGCATTTAAACCGACATCCGTTAATCCAAATCATTTTATACGAATAGATTCAACAGCAAATGCAGAGCAGGGAAGTAGCGAGTTTGCTACGGCAATAATGACCAGTGAAAAACCGATTTCTGAATTTTATTTATTTAGCAAAAACAAAAATAAAAAACTGTCAATCAATGGGTTATATTTAGAAAATAATCAGCGTGGTATTGTGTATAGTGCTATTGGTGTAAATGGTGCTACTGCCGCCGATTACAATAAATATCCCTTATTTTTTAAGCAATTAGAAGCCTTGCAATCCGATTTATACATTATTTCATTAGGCACAAATGAAAGTATTGGCAAAGTAGCTCCGGAAATATTTATCAATTCGTTTTTGAACTTTATTCGTAATATTCGACAAGCAAATCCCAATGCACAAATATTGGTCACAACGCCACCGCCTTCAATGATTAAAAGAAAGTATAATAAGTTGTTAAAACCATATATTCAATTGATTTTTGAACATATGCAAACTGACCATTATGCCGTTTGGAATTTGTTCGAGGCATTTGGCGGATTTGAAGGAATTAAAAAGAATGCAAAACGACATTATTTAGCCAAAGACAGAATACATTTTACCAAAGCCGGCTACGATAAACAGGGCGATTTGTTTTATCAAGCAATCATTTATCACTACACACACAGATAATGCAAATATTAGTCAACATAGCAGATTTTTTTACAATATTTATGTGCAATTATAGTTTTGAAAATTGGTATATATTTGACCCGAAACATCCATTATTGTTTAATTCTGCCTTGTTTTTAGTGCTTTTTTCCATTTTTTACGGCATTTATACTCAAATAATCAACAAAAAGCATTTGCGAACCATCTATGTAGTAGCATTTTCTTTGTTTTTTTACTACAAAAGTAGCGGTTGGTATTTTTGGATATTATTATTTTCCTCAGTAGTAGATTATAGTATTTCTATTGTGATGTACAAGCAAGTAAATAAACAAAAGCGCTTTTATTTATTGCTATTGAGTTTGATTTCTAATTTAGGATTATTGGCTTATTTTAAATATACCAATTTTTTTATTGACAACTGGAACAGCCTTACGGGAAGCGGGTTGTCAAAGTTAAATATAATTCTGCCGGTAGGTATTTCGTTTTATACCTTTCAGACTTTGAGTTACACTATTGATGTGTATAGAAAAGAGCTGGCGCCTACCAAAAAATTTATCGACTTTTTATTTTTTGTATCCTTCTTTCCGCAGTTGGTAGCCGGTCCTATTGTACGTGCTAAGGATTTTATTCCGCAGATTTACAAGAAGTTACAGCTGTCAAAAGCCGATTTTAATTTAGCATTATTTTTGATAATCGGCGGATTGATAAAGAAAGCTATTATTTCTGATTATATCTCTGTCAATTTTGTCGATAGGGTATTTGACAACCCGAATTTATATACGCCCATCGAAAATATTTTAGCATCCTATGGCTATGCATTACAAATTTATGCCGATTTTTCGGGATACTCGGACATTGCCATTGGTATTGCTTTGCTTATGGGATTTAGATTGCCTGTCAATTTTAGAACACCATATCAGTCAGGGTCAATTACAGAATTTTGGCGACGCTGGCATATCTCTTTGTCTTCGTGGTTGCGAGATTATCTATATATTTCACTAGGAGGCAATCGAAAAGGAAAGATTAGAACCTATGTCAATTTATTCCTAACAATGCTTTTGGGTGGCTTATGGCACGGCGCTTCGTGGAAATTTGTTTTTTGGGGAATGTTGCACGGTTCAGCCTTAGCGGTAGAACGCTTTTTTAAGCAGTATATTCACTTGCCGAAAAATATTTTTGTCAGAGCCATTCAGGTATTTCTGACTTTTCATTTCGTTGTTTTTGCTTGGTTATTTTTTAGAGCAAAAGACTTTTCGACGGTAATGGATATGCTTCATAATATCGGTAGTATCCGATTTGATATAGTACAATTCACAAGCATTATTTTGGCATATAAAAATGTAATGCTATTGATACTATTTGGATTTTTATGGCATTTTATTCCAAAAAAATGGGAACAAAAACTACTACAAGTATTTTCAGTCCTGCCCATTGAAGCCAAAGCCTTATTATTCGGTTTGTTGTTTTGGGCAATTTATGTAACCGCTTCCGCTGAGACACAAGCCTTTATCTATTTTCAATTTTAAATTGATAAGGATAGAAAAATCATTGTAAAGCATTTTTTTTATTAATCCTTCCAACTTCCAACTCTTACAACCACAAAACACACGGAGTTTCACAGCGTTTATTTTTGTTATAGCTTCGCTATTTATTATTTTTTTACCACAGAGTTACACAGCGTTTTCCTACAACTACGAACTCAAAACTTCGGTCTTCCAACTTCCGACTTCGGACTTCAACCGCACTTTTCCCTTTTCCCTCGCTCCTTTCTCCTTAATACCTTAATACCTTAACACCTTAATACCTTAACACCTTAATACCTTAACACCTTAATACCTTAATACCTTAATACCTTAACACCTTAATACCTTAATACCTTAATACCTTAATACCTTAACACCTTAATACCTTAACACCTTCCCAAAAATCAATCCACATAATAAATATGTCCGCTATAATGTTTATTAATGTTTACGCTTGTCGGTCTGTGATACAGATAGATGTCGCCATAGCCAAATAATTCGCCGGTAATTTGATCAATAGGGTATAGGTGCATATCCGCTTGACTGCGTTGAAAGACATAAATTTTATTTGCTTGTAAATTTTGCCCCCAAAAGCTTGGACCGCTACCATAAAACCCGACAGATAAATCATTACAAGTGCCTGCCACTTTATAGACACTACTGCCATTGCTCCTGATTTTGAGTTTATTCATATTTACCTCTAAATCGAAATCAGCTACGTTGTTTGTGCCTTCGTTTATATTGTCGCAGACAATAGTCAGATCGTTAAAATGCCAAGTATTACCCGATTGAATAGTCAGTTCTGTATTGGCAATAATTTTTTTAAGTTCAGGTGTGTATAATGTAATGTGTGCAACGGCATCGCTGTTTTCAATTAAGCAGTCGGTGTGGTTGCTGAGTATCAATTTATTCCCTTGTATCTCATAACTGATATTTTCGATAACATCTTTGTCAGTCGAAATGTCTATTTTTCGGTCAGTATCTTGAAAAATTGTGAGTGTAATCATCGGATTAACTTCTACAATGTCAAATGCCGATAAATTAACGCTTTTTGAAGTAGATTGCCCCGAAAATTCGCATTCAAAAGGACTTGTAGTGCAAGAAAACAAGCTGATTATCAATAATATGTAAAATAGATTTTTCATTTAATTAATTTGATACATTATACCCAGTTCAATAGCTTCGGCGCGGTTGATATCGTGCACTTTGATGCTGTATGCGGCAGACCATTTGTTGTTGAAATAATATTTGACTCCTAAGCGATTATACAAACGACTCTCAAAAGCGTAAGGATAATAAATATAGTAGCCCACGCCCATTGTCAAACCAAATTTTCCGTAGAAAAATTCGTGTGAGGCGAACAAACCGAAACGTTTAAAATCGTATTCTTCGCTTAAGCCTAATTCGGGCATTGTGTGGTATTCGTAACTGATTTGCTCTTTGAGAAAATAGGATAAAAACAGTTCGGCGCCAAAACTGATGCGGTTGCGATAAGTCAAATGTTTGCTCACTTGAAAACCGGGAATGAAAAACGGAAAAACCCCACTGTCTTTATAGTCCGATTCGTTCATTCCAAAACGCAAAAATGAAGAATATTGCCATTTTTTGTCAAAGGATAATTTTTCTTTTGCGGCTATAATTTCCTTGTCTTTTCGGTCATAAATCAAACCAAACATCATACTCGGAATGTTGGCACCGTAGTTGGGCGCTTGCAAATTGCCGTCTGAATAATGAAAAATACCCAAACCCAATTCGGCACGCCAGTGTTGCCATTTGGGCGATTTTATATAGAAAGCAATATCAAAAGGAAAAAGTAAATGCTCGCCAAACAAACGATTTTTTGGGTTTGTAACCTTGTTATACGGATTGGTGTTGTATGCCAATCCCATCATTGTCCTAAAAACCAATTGAAATTTTCGTTTAGGGTGATTCAAATAAAAGTCAGAAAAAATATATAGTCCGTAGTTCTTGCCTAATTGCTTGTCTTTAAAATCGTGATATAAAAAATTGATGCCGAAATCGGTATATGAAAAATGATTTAATTTACTCTGATTGAAATAGTTAGCTTTTTTGTAGCTAAGTTGAAACGAAAATGGCATTTTTTCTTCAAAAGCATAGTTTGAATGATTTCTTGCCAAATTGTACCCATAATTAATATCTGCAGAAAAAGCATAATTAGTATTGCCTTTGTTTTGCGATTGTGCAAACAAACTAAGGAAAAACAAATAGATAAACAGATACTTTTTCATCAATGTTGAAAATGATTTGAGCAAAGATAATTATTTCTTTTGATAATAAATTTTGTATTTTTGATTCTTATTTTACGAATAAATCATATCTTTGTAACAAAAATTACACAAACAATGAAGTCAACACAAATAATTACACAATTTTTCAGATATTTTGTTGCCCTAACATTTATATTTTCGGGCTTTGTCAAGTTGGTTGACCCTGTGGGTACAAAGATAAAACTTTTGGAATATTTTGGTGATGATGTGCTCAATCTAACATTTCTAAACGAATACGCATTAACCATTGGTATTTTTCTAATTATAGCCGAATTTGGTTTAGGTGTTTGGTTACTTTTCGGACTAAAACCCAAGCAAACAATGATTTTGTTATTGCTTACGATTACAGTGTTTTTATTTCTGACTTGGTATTCGGCTTACTACAATAAAGTAACGGATTGTGGCTGTTTTGGCGATGCCGTAAAACTGAGTACTTGGCAAACTTTTTACAAGAATGTAGTTCTGTTTGTTATGATTGTTTGGTTGCTCAAATATCATAATCAGATCAAGCATTTGTTCAGTGAAAAGACTAGTCGATATCTTGCATTTTTTGTGTACGGATTAGGTGTTTTTTTGATGAAACAAAGTCTTAATCATTTACCGATAATTGATTTCAGACCTTATGCCATTGGCAAAAATATTCCGGAAGGAATGATTATTCCCGAAGGAGCCGAACAAGCCAAGTTTGAGGACATTTGGTATTATGAAGTAAATGGCGAAGTGAAAGAATTTACAAATGAACAAGCGCCTTGGGAAATTGAAGGAGCTGAATTTGTCGATAGAAAAACAACAACATTATCAGAAGGATATACACCGCCAATTCACGATTTTAGCATCGAGAATGATGAAAAGGGAGATATTACCGATGAGGTACTCAAAGCAGCCGAAATTTATTTGATTATTTCTTCCAATCCGGACGAATTAGATGAAAAACGTATTAATCAAACCAATAAATTTGTTCAGAAATTAAAAGCACAAAACAAAAAAGTAATTGGTATGTTTTCGCAATACGATGATGACTTAAAGGCACAATTTGATTTTGAACTTTTTCTCACAGATGAAACCACACTTAAAACTATGGTACGTAGCAATCCGGGATTGGTCAAACTACAAAATGGAACAGTGGTTGATAAAAAATCTTGGCGTGATTTTGAATAGTTTATTCATTCACCAATAAGCTACCCAAATTGTTTAGTTTATTTCTATAAT
>CAZSBI010000164.1:0-4086 GCA_964604735.1 uncultured Flavobacteriaceae bacterium
AAATCGTCCAATTTCATATTCTCCGGCACAAAAAACGGATCGCGAAGCAGTGAAAGCCAATCAAAATCTGCATTATTTAGAAAAGGTAATAAATCTTTTGCAAAAAGCACTCCGACAATATTATCCATATCATCGTGAAAAACAGGAATACGCGAAAAACCGTGTGTACTAACCTGCGCAAGCACTTCTTCTGACGAAAGTATATCTTCGAGAGCAAAAACATCAATACGCGGACGCATTATTTGACGTGCTTCTGTTTCACCAAAAGAAACGATACCTTCAAATATTTTTTGTTCCTCTTTGGTTGTATCTTTGTCTGATGCCAACACAATTGCTTGCGATAATTGGTCAACTGACAAATTTAATTTTTCTTTATTGAGTTTTTTTTCTACCAAATTGGACGATTTTATCAAGAAAACCGATACAGGAAATAGTAATTTTTGCAAAATCAACAAAGGGGTTGCCATCAATTTGGCAAATTTTATCGGATTGCGATTGGCATATACTTTGGGTAAAATTTCACCAAAAAGTAATATTAAAAAGGTAACAACCACCACTTCAACCGTAAATTTCAACCAACCCGAGATACTTGCCGTCATAATAGCCGTGAGGTAAGTCGAAATAATAACAATGGCTATATTGATAAAGTTATTTGCCACCAAAATAGTAGCTAATAAAACCTTTGGTTTTTGTAACAATTTTGGGATTAGTTTTCCACTCGAATCATTTTCTAATTCGTCTAAATTGCTTGGTGTCAGCGAAAAGAAAGCAATTTCTGACCCGGAAATCAATGCGGATAAGAGCAATAAAACAACTATGGCAATGAGTAAGAGTAAACTATACGGGTCATCCATTGTTTAACAAATTAAAATGGCAAATCGTCTTGTGGTTCGTCTGCCGGTTCAGTTTGATTTTCGACATTGTTGTTTTGTGCCGCATTTGCTTGATTTTCTTGAACGTCCTTAGCTCCTTTTGGGGTTAAGAAAGTAAATTCGGTAACGTGTATTTCGGTTGTATAACGGTCTCTTCCGTCTTCGGCAGTCCATTTACGTGTACGTAAACGTCCTTCTATATATACCTTGTCGCCTTTATGGGCATATTTTTCAAATATTTCAGCCAATTTGTTTCGCACTACAACATTATGCCATTCGGTATTGACGACTCTTTCGCCTGTTTGCTTATTGACATAACTATCGTTAGTGGCTAAGGGAAAGCGTCCTATGGAATTGCCTCCGTCAAAATAGTGCATTTTTACATTGTCTCCCAGATGTCCGATTAAAATAACTTTATTGATTGTTCCGTTCATAATAAAAAAAATTTAGTTGTTGCATAAAATATTACTCAAAGGTATATCATAAATTACTATTTTCCAAAAAATTTGCAATAACAATTGGCATTGGGTAATTTGTCAGTTGATTTAGAGCTATTGCATTATTAGGTTTTTGTGATGTATTTATGATCCAAAATTGAATATGCAAATGTTGATGTGTCAATTTATGTACAATTTTTGTGCTTTTTTGTGCATTTTTGACTGATTTTATATCATAATTGGCGTAAAATGACTCAAAATCGTCATTTTTGAGTGTTTTGCTATTTGGTTTTTCTATCAAGGGTAACTGATATAAATTTTGCCAAATATCTTTTGAAATTCTTTTTTCTAAAATGATAAAATTGCCATTTTTTACTAAAAAATAGTGTAAAAAACGCTTTTTTATCTTGATTTTCTTCAATTTTACAGGCAAATCGCCTACTTTTCCGGTTTGATAGGCAATACAATTTTTAGCAAAGGGACAATTATCACATTTCGGATTATTGGGTGTGCAATGTAAGGCGCCAAACTCCATAATTGCCTGATTGTACATGCCGGGTTCTTGTTTATCAATGAGTTTTTGCGCTAATTGTTTAAAATATTTTTGTCCTTCGGTCGAATTTATAGGCGTATCGATACCAAACAGACGTGCCAATACGCGATATACATTTCCGTCGAGCACCGAAACCGGTTCATTATAGCAAAACGATGCAATAGCAGCAGCTGTATAAGCGCCAACGCCTTTTAGTTTGCATAAATCTTGATAATTCTCCGGAAAAATTCCCTGATAATTAGCTACAATATCCTTTGCCGTAAAATGTAAATTTCGCGCGCGTGAGTAATAGCCCAATCCTTGCCACAAATTGAGTACTTCTTGTTCGCTTGCATTTGCCAAATCATTTATACTCGGAAAATGTTCAATAAATTTGAGATAATAGGGCAAGCCCTGCGCTACACGAGTTTGTTGCAAAATGATTTCGGACAACCAAACAAGATAAGGCGATATGGTTTGTCGCCAAGGCAAGTCGCGTTTGTTTTGTCTATACCAATCAATGAGTATTTTGCTGTTCATGTGTATTGTTTGGGGCAAAAATATACATTTTTACAACACCACGGCCATAGTCAGCACGCTTACTTTGGCATTGGGTATTTGTTGTAGTAAAGTTTCGGCGCAAGCCTCTATGGTGGCGCCTGTGGTCATGACGTCATCTATAACCAAAAAATGTTTGTTTGCATAGTTTTCGGGCTTATTAACCGTATAAACACCAGCTACGTTTTGCCTACGTTGCTCGGCGGTTTTGGTGGTTTGCGATGTATTGTTTACGGTTTTAAGCAAAATATCAGCACGATATTGTATTTGTAAATGTTTTGCCAGTGTTTGTCCGAAAACAGTTAATTGATTATAACCGCGCTTGCGTTGTTTCTTAGGGTGTAGGGGCGCCGGCACAATATAATCTATTTGTGAAACTACCGGATTGTTTTTGAGGTTTTGAGAAAATATTTCGCCTAAAAATTGCCCTACATCTTGCCTGCCTCTGTATTTGAGATGATGAATTAATTCCTTGACAACATCAGCCTTATCAAATAAGAGTAATGAGCTTGCCGCTTCAATATTTACAATAGTAGAAAGTCTTTTGTAAACCGGATTATCATCATCTAAATTAAAATAAGTAAAGGGCAAATCCGATTGGCAATGATGACAAAGTAATGTTTCATTGTCGAGCAATAATCTATGGCAACTGACACATACACTCGGAAAAAACAAATTGATTACATTGTTGCTTAATGCTTGTATATGTTTAAGGAGATTCATTGATAAAACTTTTGGTAAATATAAAAAAATCCGCTGATATTGTCAGCGGATTTTTGTACAAAGTAAAATTTTATGTTATTCTTTTATAATTCTATAATTGGCTAGTTCACCTTTTTGAGTTTCAATTTGAACAAAATAAACACCTTTTGGTAATTGCGAAATATCAAAACGACTAGAACTTGCACGCAAGTCTTTTGCATTTAATTTCTGCACAACTTGACCGGTGATGCTCTGAATTGAAATATTTCTTATAGTTATTTCAGCAGGAATATCAAGGTTTAATATGCCATTAGTCGGATTAGGATATATATTAATTATATTTTCTAATTCGTCATTTACACTTAAAGCATCACATTGTGCTTGGGTTTCAACAAATGTTGTTGTGGCATCAATATTTGTCCAATTGGCAGTGCTGTATGCTGCATCATCAACAAAAATACAGGTTAGATTTGGGTTGTTATTTGTATAGAAATAACGCATAATTGTATTATTACCGTTTCGTAAATCAATAGAAGAAAGTAGTAAGTTGCCCATCCAAATACCATAAACAGCAGGATTATTAGATAAATCAACATTTCCGGTTAATTGGTTTGAGAACAATGACACATAATATAAATCAGGCATATTGGTAAATATATCAGGGACATCTCCGGTTAATTGATTACCGTTTAACCAAAAACTTCCCATTTTGGTACAGTTTGCAAAGCTTGCCGGTATGGTACCCGTCAGTTGATTATCTTCAAGGGAAATCAACTCTAAATTAACCAAATTTCCTAATTCATTAGGTATGGTACCTGTTAATTGATTATGCCATAAGTTTAAATCTTTTAAAGCTGTACAATTACCTATTTCAACAGGAATATTACCTGAAAGGTTGGCAAAATTAATTATTAATTCTTCTAAATTAGTAAGGTTTCCTATTTCCGGGGGGATAGATCCGTGTAAATTACCATTATAATTATAA
>CAZSBI010000165.1:0-5766 GCA_964604735.1 uncultured Flavobacteriaceae bacterium
AAGAACATATCCACCTCATTGGCTTGTTTATATACTGCCATAGGGTCGCCGTTTGCAATATATTGAAGGGTTTTATCGACATAATCATCTCCTAAAATTAAACGCACATAATCTGCATCCATTGATGCTGAATATGCACCAATAGCAACAAATATTGCAAAAATGATAAATGAAAAAAGTAACATTTTTCTATACTGATAAAACATCAGAGGAAAATTATGCAAATAAAAACGCTTTATGGCATTTCCACTCGTCTTTTTGGTTTTATAAATTTTTCGATGAGCCGTAGCTGCTAACTCGTTTAGATATGCCGTGGTTTTGCTTTCGGGATAGTAAGTTGTTGCGTAGGCTAAATCGTCAGTCAGGTCAATATATATTGTAGTTATATCATCAGGCGAAAGGTAGAAATTTTTATAAAGAACCTCTTCATATTGCTGCCATTTATCTTTATTTTTTCTAATAAAAACGACCTCTCTCATACTAAATAAAAAACAGATTAATATCTTTAAAACCTAAATCAAACCAACGTCCAACCGATTTGTTTGTCAGCACTCCTTTATAAATGTATATACCGTGACGCAAACCTCTATTGATTCTTGCTGCTCCGTCTATACCGCCTTTTTCGCCAATATCTAGCAAATATGGGAGAAAAATATTACTCAAAGATTGGCTGGCTGTTCTTGCATAACGTGCCGGAATATTAGGCACGCCATAGTGTACCACACCGTGTTTTATCACAATGGGGTCAGAATGCGTAGTTACCTCAGAAGTTTCGCTAATACCTCCTCTATCAATACTGACATCTATCAGCACTGAGCCGTCTTGCATCATTTGCACCATCGGTTCGGTTATGATAATAGGCGTTCTTTCTTTGCCTTTGATTGCACCAACAACAACATCGGCACGTTGCAAGGCGTCTAAAATAACGTTAGGCTGAATGGTTGAAGTGTAAACCTGCCCGCCCATCAAGTTTTTTAATCTTCGTAATTTGGTCACCGAATTATCAAAAACTTTGACAGAGGCACCTAAACCCATTGCTGTTTTTGTTGCAAATTCGCCTACGGTTCCGGCTCCAATGACCACAACACTAGCCGGTGGAACGCCACTTATATTGCCAAGCAATAAATTCTTGCCAATATTTGCTTTGGTTAACATTTCGGAAGCAATTAGTATTGAAGCTGTTCCGGCAATTTCGCTTTGCGCTCGTACTATCGGAAAAGAATTTTGGGCATCTTTTAAAAACTCAAAAGCTATGCTTGTAGCTTTCTTCTGCATTAATTTGTCTATTAAATTTTTTTGCTGTGTTTTTATTTGTAAAGCCGAAATAACAATACTGTTTGCTTCGAGCCAATTTACTTCTTTTTCGTCAGGCGGTTCTACTTTTAAAACAATATTGCTTTTAAAAACCTTTTCGGTATCATAAGTGATTTGCGCGCCTACTTCGGCATAATCTTGATCTGAATAGTTTGCACCCTCTCCTGCTCCGCTTTCTATAATAATTTTATGTCCGTGAGCTACCAAAGTACCAACGGCATCGGGGGTTAAACAAATACGTTTTTCTTGAAAACGAATTTCTTTCGGAATACCAATTTGCAATTCACTTTTTCTAAACTGAATAGCTAAACGTTCTTCTTGTGGTATTAATATGTCTTTTGAGAAGGGTTTTAACATAAATTATTGTATTTGTAACTCACGTGTATCAAAATTTCTAACAATAATACGAATTTTTTGCGAATTTTCGGGTAATAAATTTTCTATTACATCAAACCATTCAATAAAAACATAAGCATTTGGGTCTGAAAGATATTCTTCTATGCCAAAATCTAAGGCTTCAATTTCATCGTTAAGTCTGTATAAATCAAAGTGATATATGGTTTTGTCAGATGCTTTGTATTCATTTACCAAAGCAAATGTCGGCGAGCTGACTTCGTCTTTTGAACCTAGTTGTCTTACTATTTCTTTAATGAGTGTGGTTTTGCCACTGCCCATTTCTCCATCCATCAAAATAACATTCGATTTAATATTTTGAATAATATATGCAGCAGCTTTATCTATTTCTGTAAAATGATATACCATAACTCTTGGTTAATTAATACTATTTTTATTTGATTTTACAAAAATACTAATTATTATTGTTATTTATGTAACATAATTTGCAGAAAATCATATATTTTAACAAATTATAAACTTCTGACTATCAATAAATTAAATATTATACAAAATAGTCCATTTTTAATTTTAGATACTTTTCTGATAAATATCAGTTTTTATACGTTTTTTAAAAACTACTTTTGAGCGTTAAAAAAATAAAAATATGTTACCGGAAAATCACACAGAATCACAAGTAGAAGAGCTGTTTACCAATCCCGAACCTTGGGAGAAATGGGAAACCAAACTTGTTTGGGGTAGTATAATTATCGCTACTTTGAGCTTATTAATTTTAGGTATTGTAATTAACTTGATGTTTTTATAATGAAAAAACTACAATTCACATTAAGTTTTGACAAGAATCTTTGGGTTTGTTACAACAATCAAATAAACTTAGTAGCAGACTCATTAGACGAGATAGACAATAGTATCGAAACTTACCTAAAAAAAAACTACAAAAAAGGGCAATTTGAAGTGGCTATGCACTTCGATTTTGACAAATTTCCTACTTGGATGCGTCAATATATGCCTCATTACTTCAACAGAAATTTACACTTTCAAATAGATTAATTTTTACAAAATTATAAGACACTAAAACTATGAAACAAATCAATAAAAAATGGAACAGCGGTATATTTAGCACAGAAGATTGGTGGTCTGCTTGGCTGGGATTATTCTTTTTTGCCTTAGGACTTTTAAGTATTTTCGGACTTGATGCCGTTGGCTGGGTTGCCAAACCTAAAACTTGGGAATTTACTAATTTAATAAACGATTTTTCTTGGTCAAAATTACTAAAAGTAGCTTCAAAAAACTATCATAACTTACATCCTTTTGTATCATTAATGATAACTTATGTAGTGTTTTTAGGACTTACAAGCATTGGAGCTTATTATCAAAAACTAAATGTTAAGAAATTTATTTACGGCTTTACAGCCATTTTCTTTTTAACTTGGGCATCGTGGATAATTGGGCACGAAGCACATTTGTCAGCGGTTGATGCTATGGTAAAAAAACATAATTATTATCAAGAATTTAATCTTTCTTGGGGATTTCAATTAGGTGGCGGTGCCTCATATATGCTTGCCTTAATTGTTGGATTATTAATAGGTAATTTCTTTAAAGGATTTGCACAAAAAATCAGTGAATCGGCAAAACCCGAATGGTTTATTAAGACAGGTATTGTGTTACTGGGTATTAAACTGGGAATGATGGTGTTTAAATCAGGTGGAAAAACATTAGAACTTACCGTAGCAGGCGCAGCGGCTGCATTTGTAGCTTATTTACTGTTTTGGCCTATTATATATTATGTCGGACGAAAATTTTTCAAATTAAACCGTTCCGCAGCAGCAGTTTTGTCATCGGGTATTTCTATTTGCGGCGTTTCGGCATCTATTGCTACGGCAGGCGCCATTAAAGCAAAACCGCTTATTCCAATAGCCGTTTCTACACTTATTTTGGTATTTGCTATGTTCGAATTGTTGATATTACCGCCTATTTATACCAATATTGCCCCCAATGAACCCATTGTAAACGGAGCCGCTATGGGTATGACTGTAAAAACTGATGGCGCCGACGGTGCTGCGGGAGCAATTCTGGATCAGTTAATGGTTTCAAAACACCTAAAACAAACAGGCGAACATTGGGAAGAAAGTTGGATATTAAGTGCGGCTATTTTAACCAAAGTATGGATTGACGTATTTATTGGCATCTGGTCATTCGTATTAGCAGTTGTCTGGATGAAAAATGTAGATAGAAAAGATAAAAAACAAAAAGTACCGCGGTCAGAAATATGGTTTAGATTTCCTAAATTTGTACTCGCCTACTTAGTTGTATGGTTGTTGTACATTGTCATTATTTACTTATTGCCCGATTTACATTCCGAAATAAAAAGTGGCGGAAATATTGTGCAAGGACCTTTCAGAAAAATTATGTTTATGCTCACATTCTTGGCTATTGGCGTTATCACCGACTTTAGCAAACTCAAAGGAATGGGCAGATTAGCCTTGCTGTATGCCATAGCTTTATTTGGTATTATTGCACCTATTGCTTATGCTATTGCATATTTATTCCACCACGGAATGATGCCAAATGTAATTTAATAAAAGAATTAGTCTAAAAAGAAAAAAACACTACTGCATTGCACGGTAGTGTTTTTTTGTATTAAACAAATTCTAATGGTCGTGTTGGTGTCCTCCTCCGGCGCCTATCAAGAAAAAACCACCTTTAAGCAATAATTTGTCTTCTTCTGTAAAATCAGTAGCGCTAATTATTTCTATCTGCCCGTTACTACGATCGCCAATATGTACTTCTTTGGCTTCAAAAATCAAATGATCTTCTTCTGTTTCTGTTTGTAGCAAAACGAAATGTTCATCATCTTTATCGATAACTGCTGTTTCGGGCAAGCCTTTTGCCTGATGGGTTTGAACAACAATTTTGGCATCAACATACATCATTGGTAACATATTCTTAATATTTTTTTCATCATCAATATGAACGTGAACATTGATAAAACGTTTTTGCGCATCAACTTTTTTCTCAATCAAATGTATTTTTCCCGTAAACTTTTTTGCTATATCATTTTGCAGGTTAAAAATCACTTTTTGCCCTTTCTTAATCTTATGCAAATCTTTTTCAAACACTTTTAACTCTATATGCTTATGCGAAGTATTTACAATTTTTAAGGCAGCACGTTCGGGACTTAGAAAAGCACCTTTTTCTATGCTTATATCGCTAATATAACCACTAATAGGTGCGTAAATATTAATCATTGAACGGATATTCTCATCGCTTAATTTACTTGTATTAATATGCAACATTTGTAATTTTTTCTTCAAGGATTGATACTGTGATTTAGTAACATAATAATCAGATTTTGCTTTCAAATATTTCTTTTGCGAAGCAATTTGCTCGTCAGCCAGTTGTTTTTGTCGCTCATAGTCTAATTTTAAATATGTCAATTGTTCTTTGGCTTGTAAAAAATCTTGTTGCAATTGAATAAAATCAGGATTTTCAAGTGTAAACAATAATTGTCCCCGCTTGACATAATCACCATTTATCAAGTTAATTGTCTTGACATATCCTCCATAAAACGGACTTATTGTCGCTTTGTTTTTGGGCGGCACATTCACTATTCCGGTTGTAGTCAGGTAATCTGAAAAAGTATAAGTCTGCAAATTGCCTAATTGCATTTTGTTGGCTTTAAATTGTGCTACACTCACACTAATTTCGTTTTCGTCGTGATCGTGCTCTTCATCTTGGTGATGCGTCTCTCCTTCTTGGTGGTTTTCTTCTTGATGTGTAGCTTCATCGTGGTCATCGTGCGTATGTTTCGTGTTTTGACAAGCCGTCAAAAAGAGTACACTTAATAGTATATATATGTATGATTTCATCTTGTTATTTTTATTGAGTTAAATAATTTATTTCTATGATATTTAAGTTGTATTGTAGCAATTTTTCGAGATAATCACTGTCAATTTCCAAAGCATTTTCAATGGATTGTATGTATTGAAAAAAGTCAATTTCGCCGGCTTGAAAAGATTTTTGTGCGGTCTGATATATCTTTTCTGATAATTGCTTGCCTTCTTGTTCAAAATACTGCAATAATTCATTTTGATTTTG
>CAZSBI010000166.1:0-2862 GCA_964604735.1 uncultured Flavobacteriaceae bacterium
ATTTTAATATTTAATCTAATGAAAAAACACAAAGGAATGCGTCCGCAAGATATTGTAGTCTTACTTAAAATAGTAGCATTACAAGATAGTTATTGGCGTCTTTCGGATATCGCCAATACTATAAAAATAAGCCAATCGGAAGTATCCGAAGCATTAAACCGCAATGTGGTAGCAAAATTGATTGATAAAAGTAAACGAAAAGTAAATCGTAATTCGCTTTATGAATTTTTGGTTTATGGCATTAAATATGTTTTTCCTGTACAACTCGGTGCTGTGGTCAAAGGAATTGCAACAGCACATTCGGCACCACCGGTAAGCGAACACTTATCAAAGGGAAAAGACATTTATGTTTGGTCGTATGCCAAAGGAAATGTAAGAGGACAAGCTATTGAACCCTTGTACAAAACCATACCCGAAGCGGTTGAAAACGACAAATTATTTTATGAATTATTAGTTCTGGTAGATACAATTAGGATTGGAAGAGTAAGAGAAGTGCAAATAGCACAAAAGGAATTAAAAAAACGCCTAAATGTATAGTTCAAATATAGCAATGTTACAAAAAGTAGCTATCGGTTTAGACGATTTACTCACAAAAGTTGTTTTTGTAGGTGGTGCTGTTGCTGAGCTATACGCAGACAATCCGGAACTTTCGGATATTCGCCCAACCAAAGATGTTGATGTAGTGATAGAGTTAGGTTCACGTCTAAAATACTACGAATTAGAAGAAAAATTACGTAGTAAAGGTTTTAAAAATGATATACGAAAAGATGCCCCAATTTGTCGTTGGATTTACAAAGATACATTGGTAGATATAATGCCCGATGACGAAAGTATTATCGGTTTTTCAAATCAATGGTATCAACAAGGAATAAAACATAAAATTACTAAGACATTACCAAATGGTATAGAAATATTTATGTTTAATCCGGTATATTTTGTAGCCTCAAAATTGGCAGCTCATAAAGGACGCGGCGGTAATGATTTAAGACAAAGTCACGATTTTGAAGATATTATTTATATTTTAGAAAACTATTCCGGTTTACTAAAAGATATATTACAATCAAACAAAAAATTGCAACAATATCTTAAAATATCATTTGATGAATTATTACAAAATGATAATATTACAGAAGGAATTGAAAGTGCCTTGCCTTACGGTTCGGAAAAAGAAAACACACAGATAATACTAACAATAATGCAGCAAATAGCTGATTTAAAAATAAAATAATGACAGAAGCAAGTATTATATCAAAAGTTTGGAATTTTGCCAACGTACTACGAGACGATGGTGTAAGTTATGGTGATTATTTAGAGCAAATTACCTATTTGCTATTTTTAAAAATGGCAGACGAACTCAATAAGCCACCTTATAACAAAGGTTTGCATTTTCCAAAATTAAAAAATGCACAAGGCAAAGAAATCCCTGATGCCGACACTTGCGATTGGAGTACCCTAAGCAAAAAACGCGGTGATGCCTTAGAAATTTTTTACAATCAAATGTTACGTTCTTTATCAACAGAAAAAGGTATTTTAGGACAAATTTTCACCAAAAGTCAAAATAAAATACAAGACCCTGCTAAACTCTTAAAAGTCATTGATATGATTGACAAAGAAAAATGGAGTTTAATGGGTGCAGACATTAAAGGAAAAATTTACGAAGGTCTATTAGAAAAAAATGCCGAAGACACAAAAAGTGGTGCCGGTCAATATTTTACACCACGTTCTTTAATTAAAACAATGGTAGCTTGTGTTCGCCCAAAACCCAAAAAAACGATTATTGATCCTGCTTGCGGAACCGGAGGGTTTTTTCTTGCTGCTTATGATTTTATTACAGAAAACTATCAATTAGACCGTGAAGAAAAGACATTTTTAAAAAACAAAACATTCTATGGTAATGAAATTGTAGACAATACACGCCGAATGGCATTGATGAATATGTTTTTGCACAATATTGGAGAGATAGATGGCGAAACATTGATATCATCAAAAGATGCTTTAATATCAGATGATG
Organism: uncultured Flavobacteriaceae bacterium; assembly: GCA_964604735.1. Classification (GTDB taxonomy): domain Bacteria; phylum Bacteroidota; class Bacteroidia; order Flavobacteriales; family Flavobacteriaceae; genus WGBX01. Next base: position 2,012 of record CAZSBI010000166.1, read on the forward strand.
GAAAACGTTATGATTATGTATTAGCCAATCCGCCTTTCGGTAAAAAAAGTAGTATGACTATTACCAATGAAGAGGGCAAACAAGTTAAACAAGATTTAAGTTATAATCGCCAAGATTTTTGGGCAACTACTTCCAATAAACAACTCAATTTTTTACAACATATCAAAACTTTGCTTAAAATTTCAGGAGAAGCTGCTGTTGTAGTTCCCGACAATGTATTGTTTGAAGGTGGAGCCGGTGAAACGGTAAGAAAAGAACTATTAAAAACAGCTGATTTGCATACTATTTTACGGTTACCAACAGGGATATTTTATGCACAAGGTGTAAAAGCAAATGTTTTATTTTTTGATAACAAACCCGCATCAAAAGAACCTTGGACAAAAGAAGTTTGGATATATGATTATAGAAATAATGTACATCATACTTTGAAAAAAAGTCCGATGCGTATGGAACATTTAAAAGACTTTATTAAACTATACAACCCTGAAAATAGGCATAAACGCAATGAAACTTGGAGCAAAGAAAATCAGGATGGAAGATGGCGGAAATTTACTTATGAAGAAATCATTGAAAGAGATAAAACTAATTTAGATATATTTTGGATAAAAGATAAAAGTCTAGCCGATTTAGAAAACCTGCCGGCCCCGGACGTTTTAGCCAACGAAATAATAGAAAATATCAAAGCAGGTTTAGATAGTTTTAAAGAAATAATGGAAACAATAAATGGAGATGAATAAGCCAGCCCGGAAACCATACACATTGCCAAGTCACACAAAGCCGACCGCGCAAGCCAAAACTTGTCAATAAGTATGTCTTGCAAACGCACTGGAAAAATAAAAATTGCAGCAAAT
>CAZSBI010000167.1:0-3749 GCA_964604735.1 uncultured Flavobacteriaceae bacterium
GCACTTTGTGGTCAAAAAAAATACAGTATCACATACTTAATAAAATATCGTTAATTATTTATCTCGTAATTTTTAAGGCTAATTACTGCAAAATATTAAAAAATCGCCATATTTTTAAAAATTTATTATGCGTGCATAATAAATTTTTGTATATTTGACAAACGAAAATGAAAAAATGTTGCATATATGATGAGGGATAAAACAATAGACCAACTGATACGCGAAACCTGGATGAGCATAACCAAGATGTACAACGAAGAAGCATCAAAATTTGATGGAACAATGTCAATAGGTTATGTATTGTTAAAAATCGATCCGCAAGTAGGTACACCTTCAACGGCATTGGCATCAATGATGGGAATGGTCGTGACGAGTCTGTCACGTACATTAAAAAATATGGAAGACAGAGGGTTGATTTTTCGCGAACCAAATCCGGATGATGGTAGAAGTGTCTTAATCAAATTAACAACAAAAGGTTGCGAAATGAGAGAGCATTCCAAAGAAGCAGTGTTAAAATTTAATCAAACTGTACGTGAACATATTTCAGAAGAGGAATTAAGAAATTTTATGAAAGTATCCAATACAATCTTGGATTTAATCAATAGTCGAAAAATATATATATAATGTCAAACAGCTAATAGCCAAAAACTAATAGCCCAAAAAAATACATACAAATGAAAAGACGAATAGAAAAAGCAGCAGTCATAGGTTCCGGTATAATGGGATCGGGTATTGCGGCACATTTAGCCAATGCAGGTGTGCAAGTTTTATTGCTCGATATCGTTCCTCGCGAATTGAGTGATGCCGAAAAAGCCAAAGGACTTGATTTTAATCACCCTGCGGTGCGTAGCAGAATTGCAGCCGAAAATCTGAAAAAAGCAGCCAAATCAAAACCTGCTTTGTTTTATGACAAATCGTTTGTAAATCGTGTTTCGGTGGGAAATACCGAAGACGATATGAAAAAAATTGCCGATGTAGATTGGATTATCGAAGTAGTGCCCGAAAGATTAGATATCAAAAAAGCGGTTTTTGACCAAATAGAAAAATATCGTAAACCGGGTACAATTGTTTCGTCAAATACTTCGGGAATTCCAATTTTTTTAATGGCAAAAGATCGTTCCGACGATTTTAAAAAGCATTTCTTAGGAACACACTTTTTTAATCCGGTTCGTTATCTTAAACTGCTCGAAATTATTCCAACCAAGCATACCAATCCTGAATTAGTCGATTTTTTCCTTGATTATGGCGACAAATTCTTAGGAAAAACAACCGTTTTAGCCAAAGATACACCTGCTTTTATTGGTAATCGCATCGGAATTTTTAGCATTATGGATATTTTTCATTTGGTTAAAGAGCTAGATTTATCAGTAGAAGAAATTGATAAGTTAACAGGTCCGGTGATTGGACATCCAAAATCTGCTACATTCCGTACGGCTGATTTAGTCGGATTAGATACTTTGGCGCACGTTGCCACAGGTTTATACGAAGGTATGCCCGGTGACGAAGCGCACGATTTATTCGAGTTGCCCGATTTTGTGCAAAAAATGCTTCAAAATAAAATGCTGGGCGACAAAACCAAACAAGGATTTTACAAAAAAACAAAAGTTGACGGTAAAAGAGAAATTTTAGCCCTCGACTTAAAAACATTTGAATACCGTCCTAAACAAAAAGCAAAATTTGCCACTTTGGCAATGACACAAACTATTGACAAGGTCATTGATCGCTTTAAAGTCTTAGTAAAAGGCAAGGACAAAGCAGGCGAATTTTATCGTAAAACTTTTAGCGGATTATTTGCTTACGCTTCTAACCGTTTGCCCGAAATTGCCGATCATCTTTTTCAAGTAGATGATGCTATTCGCGCCGGATTTGGTTGGGAATATGGTCCTTTTCAAATTTGGGACGCTATCGGAGTAGAAAAAGCCCTCGAAATGATGGCAAAAGAAGGCAAAAAGCCGGCAGATTGGGTACAAACAATGATTGACAAAGGAATCAAATCATTCTATACCGTTAAAGATGGCGCCGGATATTACTACGATATCAATAAGGCAGATTATGTCAAAATACCCGGACAAGATGATTATATCTATCTTGACAACTATCGCGGTACCAATACATTATGGAAGAACGAAGATGCATCAATCATCGACTTGGGTGATGGTATTATCAATGTAGAATTCCATTCAAAAATGAATACTTTGGGGGTAGGCGTTATCCAAGCCATTAACGAAGGTATTAATCTTGCCGAAGCAAAATACGACGGATTGGTAATCGGAAATCAAGGAGCGCAATTCTCGGTAGGTGCCAATTTAGCCTTAGTGCTGATGCTTGCCGTTGAACAAGAATATGATGAACTGAATATGGCCATCAAAACTTTTCAAGATACGGCAATGCGCGTCCGTTATTCAAGCATTCCGGTAGTGGTAGCACCACACGGAATGAGTTTTGGCGGAGGATGTGAAATTACGCTACACGCCGATAAAGTAGTAGCGGCAGCCGAAACATATATCGGATTGGTAGAATTTGGCGTCGGTCTAATTCCGGCAGGAGGCGGTACTAAGGAATTTGTACTACGCACCTCAGACGCTTTAATCAAAGGAGATGTAGATATCAATCGCTATATGGAGAGTTTCTTAACCATTGCCATGGCAAAAGTTGCAACAAGTGCCCACGAAGCCTACGATTTAGGTTTCTTGAAAAAAGGCAGAGATGTAATTGTGCTTAATAGAGACAGGCAAATTGCTACGGCAAAACGTCACGCTTTACAAATGGCGCAAGATGGTTATGTAATGCCAATCAAACGTAATGATATCAAAGTCTTGGGACAAGATATTTTAGGAACATATTTGGTAGGAACAGACAGTATGGTAGCAGGAAGATATATTTCTGAACACGATAAAAAAATTGCCGACAAATTAGCCTATGTAATGTCAGGAGGCGACTTGTCCGGCGTAGGTAAAGTAACAGAAGATTATTTGATAGAATTAGAACGCGAAGCATTTTTGAGTTTGCTGACCGAACGCAAAACACTCGAACGTATTGAGCATATGTTAAAAACCGGCAAACCGTTGAGAAATTAATAAAATTGGCTGTTAGCAGTTAGCTGTTAGCTGTTGGCTGTTAGCTGTTAGCCTTGGATATTAACAAACAGCACATTCTATCGTGTGGTTTTGCAAAAAACTGTTTGATAAGCCAAAAGCCAAAATCAAAAAAAATAAAAAAATGAAAGAAGTATATATAGTAAAAGGATTCAGATCGGCAGTAGGGAAAGCCAAAAAAGGAAGTTTTAAACATTTTCGTCCCGATGATTTAGCCGCAGAAGTAATCAAATATCTGGTAAAGGATATTGAAAAAGAAAGTAAAGGTGCATTTAAACCCGCAATGATTGATGATGTTATTGTAGGTAATGCAATGCCCGAAGCACAACAAGGTCTTAATGTAGGTCGTATGATTAGTTTAATGGGATTGAATGAAATCTCAGTACCGGGACAAGTAATGAATCGTTTTTGTGCCAGCGGATTAGAAACCATTACAACTGCTATTGCCAAAATACAAGCAGGACACGCCGATATAATTGTAGCCGGCGGTGCCGAAAGTATGTCAATGGTACCCATGGGCGGATTTAAACCCTCCTTGGCTTATAGCGTAGTTAAAAATGGAAATACCGACTGGTATTGGGGAATGGGTATTACTGCCGAAGAAGTGGCAAAAGAATACAAAATTACCCGCGAAGAACAAGATGCATTTGCCGT
>CAZSBI010000168.1:0-2898 GCA_964604735.1 uncultured Flavobacteriaceae bacterium
ATACAGGCATAGCGCCTTGGTAAGTTATGGGATTGGCAGAGGCGGAGAATGTCATGCTTTGGCAAAGTACTAGGTCGTTTTTTGTAACACCTGCCAATTTTAGTGCCAAATGTAAAGCGGCTGTACCTGCACTTAAAGCGGAAACATGTACATTTTGCGATAAATATTCTTGTAAATCCTGTTCAAATCCGTTTACGTTCGGACCTAAGGGAGCAATCCAATTGGTATCGAATGCTTCATTTACATAATTTTGTTCTGCACCACCCATGTGCGGGGAGGAAAGCCATATTTTATTTTGTTTCATATTTTAGGACTTATAAATTCATAGTAATTTTCAGGAGTAATAATTTGAAATTCCGCATCGGGATAGGTTTGCTTGAAAGCCTTGGGAATTTTCGGTTTTTTTCGCGTATTCCATTTAAACTCAAAAGCATATAGTTTTCCGTCGCGTTCCTCGATATAGTCGATTTCCTGACCGTATTTGGTACGCCAAAAATACCGGTTGACATAAATACCGTGATATGAGGTGTATTTTATCCGTTCGGAAATGATATAATTTTCCCATAAAGCACCCAAGTCATCGCGGAGTTCTACGGGGTTAAAATTATTAATTAAAGTATTGCGGATACCGTTGTCGTAAAAGTATATTTTTTTGGATTTTTTTAATTCGTTTCTGTGGTTCCGGTTGAAGCTCCGTAAGGTATAGACGACAAAGGTCTTTTCGAGCAAATCGATATAGTTTTCGACCGTGGGGCTACTCATTTGTAACAATTGTCCGAGCTCTTGATAGGAAACCAATTGTCCGGTTTGGAAAGCCAGTGCTTTCAACAATTTCAACAATTTATTGGAATTTCGCACCAAATCCCATTCTAAAATATCTTTGTATAAATATCCTGAAGCCAGATTTTCCAGAATTAACCTTTGGTGTGCCGGTTGCATGACTACATCGGGATAAGAACCGTATATCAGTCTCGAATTTAGTTTTTTTATTTCCTCGAAAGTACCGGAATGTGCCGCCAATTCCTCAAAAGACAGTGGGTATAAATGGAATTGAAATTGCCTTCCGGTCATAGGTTCGTTGATACGATTTGCCAGATCAAACGAGGACGAACCCGTGGCAACGATTTGCACTTGGGTTTCATCATAGATGACTTTGAGTTTCAACCCGATGTTTTCTATCCGTTGAGCTTCATCTATGATTAGAAATTTTTTTCCGGAGAGCAGAGCAAGTAAGTTACTCAATGAAGCCTCATCCAGCAATGCTCTATCATCCAATCTATCTCCGTTTATCCAAAATACTTCGGGCTGATTTCTATCAAATAATTGATTCAGTAAAGTGGTTTTCCCTGCTTGTCGCGGTCCGAAAATTACCGCAGCTTTCTGCAAGGAAAATGCCGGCTGAATCGTATCTTGTAAAACCCGTTTTATCATTTTATTAAGCATTATTGAGACAAAAATATGAAAAAAAATTAAATGAGCTTAAGAATTGTTGCGACTTTTTTAAAGTCTATTTAAAAAATGTCGTTTTTTTACACTCAAAACGTATCGGTGTCGCCAAGGTATTATATAACGGGCGATGCTCTGAATTCATAGTAATTTTCAGGTGTGAAAATTTAAAATTCTGCATCGAGATGGGCTTGTTTGAAAGTGTTGGGGGTTTTCGTTTTTTTATGTGTCTCCCGCTTAAAACCACAATATTTATTAAAATTTTGCGATTTGGATGGGTGTCCGGTCATTTTTGTATAACCCGCCCTGGATTACCGACAACAGTTACACCATCAGGCACGTCGCGGATAATAACGGCACCTGCACCAATAGTTGCCCATTTACCAATTTTTATATTTGGAATGATTACCGCACCGGCACCTACATGAGTTCCTTCACCAATCTGTACGTTACCACTTAAGGTTGTATTAGGTGAAATATGTGCAAAATCTGCCACAATATACTCGTGGTCAATACTTGCCGAAGTGTTGATAATACAATGCTTGCCAATTTTACTATCGACATTAACAATAGCACCGGGCATAATAACCGTGCCTTTGCCAATTTCAACGGTTTTGTCAATAATTGCAGTCGGGTGAATGACAGTTGTATAGTTGACATCTTTTAATTTATCAACTATTATTTTTCTAGTTTTATTATTACCTACCGATATGATAAAGTTTTCATTTTCGCTAGCATCATATTTTTCTACTCGATAATTCAATATTTTAAACGGAGCTCTATCATCATAGATTTTAGATATTTTTTTTTCTAAAGCTTCTAAGATACTGATGACTACTTTTCCGTGTCCGCTTGCGCCGTATAGTTTCATAGGTTATTAATTATTTACTCTTATATTTCGTTAAATGATACTTTACAAAGCTATTTATTTCCTTTAAATCGCCCTACGGTTGCTGCACCTTCGGCGGCAATACCTTCGGATTTGAATACTTTTTTGACGGTTAATAATAATATTTTAACATCTAACAAAAAGCTTATATGGTCAACATACCAGACATCGTATTCAAATTTTTGTTGCCAGCTAATAGCATTGCGTCCGTTTACTTGTGCCCAGCCTGTAATGCCGGGGCGTACTTCGTGGCGTCGCATTTGAGTTTTGTTATATAGTTTTAGATATTCGGGCAATAGTGGGCGTGGTCCCACCAAACTCATATTGCCGGTGAGCACATTCCACAGTTGCGGAATTTCGTCAATTGATGTTTTTCTGACCAATCTTCCAATTGTTGTAAGCCTTTTATTATCAGGTAGCAGATTTCCGTTTTTATCTTTTCTGTCATTCATGGTCTTAAACTTGACAATAGTAAAAATTTTGCCGTTTTTTCCCGGTCTTTTTTGAAAAAAAAACGGATTACCCCGATTGGCAAAAGTAAGCAAAATAGCCGCCGGCAACAA
>CAZSBI010000169.1:0-8351 GCA_964604735.1 uncultured Flavobacteriaceae bacterium
TCTTTCAATAATTGGAACATTTGAAAACGTTACATCTCCTAAAGTGAATGTATATGTGCCATCATCATTTTTAGTTGACTCTGTATTTACACCAGAATCGTTAACATCTAATTTTTCTAAACCTTCTAACTCAACCGCATTAATCACAACATTCTCACTAAACGCATAAGGGCTATTCCAAGGATAATCAGGAGCCAACGGGTCAACAGCAAAGAACTTACCTACTCTTGGGTTCCCGTAAAAACGGGACAGGCTATGCATCCTAAACTTATAGTTTATAGAATTTCCGGTGCCTTTTACTTCATTATCCATTTCTTGTCTCCCGTTTCGTTCCTCACGGGACAGGCTTTGGAACCCATACCGATACGCCGCGCTACTTTCGTGGCGTGTTGGCATTAGTGCACCGAAGGGGTAATAGTCGTTAAATGTATGAACGCATGGTACAAATATAGGTATTTCTGTGGAATTTGCAAAATGCTGTTTGGCTGTTGGCTGTTGGCTATTAGCTTATCTGAACAACCACCGACTTCCAACTTCGCTCTTCCGACTTCGGACTTCGGACTTCAAACACCACAAAGTACACAAAGTTTCACAGAGTTTTCCTACAAGTACGAAACTCAAAACTTCGGACTTCCGTCTTCCGTCTTCCAACTTCCAACCGCACTTTTCCCTTTTCCCTCATTCCTCGCTCCTTTCTCCTCGCCCCTTTCTTCTTCAACCGAATTGACAAAAAAAATATTTTCATTTTCAACTAAAAACTGTATTTTTACAAAAAATTTACATTTATGTTAGTAATTGGTATAGCCGGTGGCACCGGAAGTGGAAAAACAACAGTTGTTAATCAGATAATTAAAGATTTTGCCGATGAAGAAGTAGCGGTTATTTCGCAAGATTCTTATTACAAAGACAATAAACATTTGTCCTTAGACGAACGAAAAAAAATCAATTTTGACCACCCGCGGGCTATTGATTTTGAATTGTTAATCAAACATTTAAAAGAGCTGCGAAAAGGCAATACCATTGAACAACCTGTATATTCGTTTGTACAACATACACGTACGGCAGATACCATTAAAACACATCCGCGTAAAGTGATGATTGTAGAAGGAATTTTAATTTTTAATGATCAAAAATTACGCGACCTATTCGATGTTAAAATATATGTTCACGCCGATTCTGACGAAAGATTAATCCGTCGTGTGCGTAGAGATATCAGCGAAAGAGGCAGAACAGTTGACGAAGTACTAAGTCGTTATCAAACTACGCTAAAACCAATGCACGAACAGTTTATTGAGCCTACAAAAACCTATGCCGATTTAATTATCCCTAACGATAGACGTAACAAAGTTGCTATTGATGTCATAATAAGTTTAATCCGAAATAATATATAACACATTGAATTTCAACTACAAACATATCAGCAATAAATTTGTCATAGCACTCATAGTGTTTGTGGTTTGGGTCATTTTTATCGATTCCAATTCACTTATTTTTTTAAAAAGTTTAGATAAGGATATTGATGAGCTTCAAGAAAAAAAAGAATTTTATCAAAAAGGCATAAAACAGCAAAAGCAAGACTTAAAAGATTTGAGCAACGACCAAAAATTGCAAAAATATGCCCGCGAAAAACTGCTAATGAAAAAAGAAGGTGAAGATATATATATTATTGAGGAAAAAAAATAAATATTTTCAGTCGTTTCAATTTTTTACAAGCTAAATTCAAGTTGTAAATGCAACTTTTAGAAGACTTATTTTAGCTATATTTAGTTTTTCTCTGTTTTCTTTGCCGAAATATTAGCAACATCATATCAATTACTTGCATTTTTTTCGTATTTTCGTACAAAATTATATAGCAGATGAAAACTGACTTATTTAATGATTTTAGGGCAATTAGCGCAAAAGAATGGAAGCAAAAGATACAAGTTGACCTAAAAGGAACTGATTACCAAACACTTATTACACACACTTTGGAAGGGGTTGATATTAAACCTTTTTACCACGCCGATACTTACAAACATTTTAAAAATAATCCGCAAAACGATTTTAATATCGGGCAAGAACTATGGATTCGCGATGAAAAAACAGCCCGGCATATTGCTCAAAAAGCTTTGCAAAAAGGTGCCGATTATTTTGTTTTTTATGCCGATAAAATTTTTGATATCAATTTGTTAATCAATGGTTTAGATTATAGTAAAATGATCATCAAACTTGATTTCTTAGATACGGATTTCTTTCTTCAACTGTATCAAAAAACACAAGGCAAGGCACAAATATTTATCGACCCGATTGGACATTTTGCACAAACAGGCAATTGGTACAAAAATCAGGATACGGACTTTAAAAATATCAAAGTTTTGCAAGAAAAATTGCCTTCGGATTATACATTTATCAATATCAACACGGCGGTTTATAAAAATGGCGGAGCAAATATTGTACAAGAATTGAGCTATGCCCTATCGCACACGGTCGAATATTTAGAAAATTTTGGGGCTGACACGGCAAAACAAATCAGTTTTACTTTTGCTGTTGGCAATCATTATTTTTTCGAAATTGCTAAATTTCAGGTTTTTCGCAATCTGTTAGAAATGATTTTCAATGAATATAAAGCAAGTGTAAAACCACTTATTTTGGCACAACCCGGCTTGCGTAACAAAACCATTTTTGACCCTTATGTAAATATGTTGCGAAGCACTATGGAAATGATGAGTGCCGTGCTTGGAGGCGCCGATATCATCAGCAATTTGCCCTACGACAGCGTTTACAAAAAAAGTAATGAATTTAGCGAACGTATTGCCCGTAATCAATTGATTATTCTCAAAGAAGAAGCTTATTTTACAGAAGCGCTTAATAGTTTTGAAGGAAATTATTATTTGGAAAATATCAGTCATCAGCTGGCCGAAAAATCCTTAGAATTGTTTAAACTAATCGAAAAGTCAGGGGGATTGTTAGCGCAGTTATACAAAGGAAAAATTCAAGAAAAAATTGCCGAAAATGCTCAAAAAGAACAAGCATTTTTTGACAAAGGAGAATTGGTTTTAGTGGGCACAAACAAATATATCAATGAAGATGAAATACCCGAAAATATCGATTTTTATCCCTTTATGAAAAAACGCAGCGGACAAACTTTAATACGTCCTGTCATTGCAAAACGTTTGGCAGAAAATTTAGAAGTAGCGCGATTAAAAAAACTAAATATCCATTTCTAAATTATGATGTATGCTATTGTCGATTTAGAAACCACAGGAGGCAAGCCTGCCGATGAAGCCATTACGGAAATTGCTATCTACAAATTTGACGGAAACGAAATTGTTGATCAATTTAGTAGTTTGGTCAATCCGCAACGTGCTATTCAACCCTTTGTGGTCAGATTGACAGGCATCAGTAATAAAATGCTGCGACGTGCGCCAAAATTTTACGAACTCGCCAAGCGTGTTGTCGAAATTACAGAAGGCTGCGTCTTGGTGGCGCACAATGCTTCTTTTGACTACGGGATGCTAAAAAAAGAATTTAAACGACTGGGCTACAAATATGAACGCCCTACGCTTTGTACCGTAAAATTGAGTAAGGAACTCATTCCGGGACAGCCTTCATACAGCTTAGGAAAATTATGCAAATCCTTACATATACCAATGACTAACAGACATAGAGCCACCGGAGATGCCTTGGCTACTATCGAATTATTTAAGATTATTCTCAGCAAACAGCGCAATCTGCTTGACCGAATTGAAGAACCGCACGAGCTTAATCCGGTCAAAAAAATGAGTCGCGATGTTATTAAAATGATTGATGAACTACCTGCCAAAACAGGATTGGTATATTTTTACAATAAATATGACAAACTCATTGGCGTAAATTATGTGCGCAATATTCAAAAAAAAGTAAACCATATTTTTGCCGGAAACAATCCGAAATCATTGGATATGCAAAGACAAATAAACAAAATTGATTACGAATTAAGCACCGGACGATTGATTAATAAAGTGATTGCTTGGCATTACCGATTCTTATACAATCCGGTTTTTTCGCCTTGCACAAAGAAAAATTTCAAGGAAAAAGAAAACTTTTCTAACCCTACAATGCTCTTGGTTGATAAAGGACATTATACGGGTGAAAAATCAGTCATTCTTATTGAAAATCAGATTGTTATAGGATACGGTTTTTTCGAATTAGATTGGCAACAACAAGATATTGAAGTACTTAAAAAACGATTGACACTTGTTGACAATCACCCTTCATTGCGAAAAATTATTCAAGACCATTTAGACAAATACAAAATGGAAAAAATCATCAGATTAGCCTAATGAAACGAGTAATTGCCATAGTAGGACCAACAGCTTCGGGAAAAACAGCGCTAAGTATTAAATTGGCACAAGCGTTAAATGCTGAAATTATTTCGGCAGATTCGCGACAATTTTATAAGGAAATGAATATTGGTACCGCTGTGCCTTCCAAAGAAGAATTGGCAAGTGCTACACATCATTTTATACAGCATAAAAGCATTTTTGACGATTATAATGTCGGTGATTTTGAACAAGATTTTCTTCAAAAAGCTAAAATTTTATTTCAAAAAAATGATACAATTATTTTAGTCGGTGGATCGGGTTTATATGTTAAAGCGGCTTGTTCGGGATTGGATAAACTGCCGGAGCGGAACGATGAAATACGAGCAAAATTAGAAGCGGAGCTTAATAATGAAGGTATTGAGTCATTGCAAAAACAATTGCAAAATTTAGACCCCGATTATTATCAAATTGCCGATATTCAAAATCCGCATCGCTTGATTAGAGGCATTGAAATACTATTGCAGTCCGAAGGAAAAAAGATGAGTGAATTGTATGCGCAATCCAAGTCCGAAAGAAACTTTGAATGTATAAGCATCGGTTTAAATACAACGCGCGCGCTTCTCTACGAACGCATCAACAAACGCGTTGATATTATGTTGGCAGAAGGCTTGTTGGACGAAGTAAAAGCTTTACTTCCTAATAAAGATTTAAACGCCTTAAATACAGTTGGTTACAAAGAGTTATTTAGATATTTTGAAGCTGAAAACAGTTTGGATTTTGCCATAGAAGAAATCAAAAAAAATACCCGTAGATTTGCCAAAAGACAAATTACTTGGTTCAAAAAAGTTGAAAATATCAAGTGGTTTGATATCCATTATGATTTTGAGGAAGTGATAGATTTTCTTCAAAAATAAATATCGATTTTTTCAATTTAAATAAATGATTTTTCAAGCAAAAAAGAAGAAATTGCAAAAAAACGACTATAAAAAAAACTTAGTATATTTGTGCATAATCAAACAAACTATGTCCAGAAAAAATTTTGAACACTTAAATCTCGAAAATATATCTGAAAGGAAAAGTTCTTTTCAGCACGAAAATTTTGTAGCAGGCATTGCCCCTAACCTACGCGGTCCTTACAGTACAATGTATGTGCGTCGCCCTTGGACAGTTAGGCAATATGCCGGTTTCTCGACCGCCGAAGAAAGCAACGCTTTTTACAAACGCAATTTGGCAGCCGGACAAAAAGGTTTATCCGTAGCCTTTGATTTGGCCACGCATCGAGGCTACGATTCTGATCACCCACGGGTTACCGGCGATGTAGGCAAAGCCGGTGTAGCTATTGATACGGTCGAAGATATGAAAGTGCTTTTTGACGAAATTCCTCTCGACAAAATGTCCGTTTCTATGACAATGAACGGCGCCGTTTTGCCCATAATGGCATTTTATATTGTTGCTGCCAAAGAGCAAGGGGTTGGTGCCGAATTACTCTCCGGAACAATTCAAAACGATATTTTGAAGGAATTTATGGTGCGAAATACCTATATTTATCCACCTACGCCTTCGATGAAAATTATTTCGGATATTTTTGAATACACTTCTAAATTTATGCCCAAATTCAACTCGATTAGCATCTCGGGTTACCATATTCAAGAAGCCGGCGGAACTGCCGAAATCGAATTGGCATATACCCTAGCCGACGGATTGGAATATATTAGGACGGGATTAAAAGCCGGAATGGAAATTGATAAATTTGCCCCTCGCCTATCGTTTTTTTGGGGCGTCGGAATGCATCATTTTATGGAAATTGCCAAAATGCGAGCCGCCCGAATGCTTTGGGCTAAAATCGTAAAGCAATTCAATCCGGCAAACCCAAAATCATTGGCATTGCGTACGCATTCGCAAACCAGCGGTTGGAGTTTGACCGAGCAAGACCCTTATAATAACGTAGCGCGCACGCTTATCGAAGCCACTGCGGCTGCCTTAGGAGGCACGCAATCTTTGCATACCAACGCCTTGGACGAAGCCATTGCATTGCCTACTGATTTTTCGGCTCGAATTGCCCGAAATACGCAAATATTTTTGCAAGAAGAAAGCAAAATTACCAAAACGGTTGACCCTTGGGCAGGCAGTCTTTATGTAGAAAAATTGACCGAAGAAATTGCCCAAAAAGCTTGGCAATTGATTGAAGAAGTCGAAAGTTTAGGCGGTATGACCAAAGCCATTGAAAAAGGTATTCCAAAACTTCGGATTGAAGAAGCTGCCGCCATCAAACAAGCAAAAATAGATGCCGGAAAGGATATAATTGTGGGTGTAAATGCCTATCAATTAGACAAAGAAGCACCTATCAATATTCTCGAAATTGATAACGATTTGGTCAGAAAAACACAAATTGATAAACTTAAAAAAGTAAAAAAAGAACGCAATAACGAAACGGTGCAAGCCATACTTAAACGTATCAGCCAAGCAGCCAAAGACGGCAAAGAAAATTTGTTGTCATTAGCTGTCGAAGCCGCCGAAAACAGAGCCACTTTGGGCGAAATATCAGATGCCTTAGAAAGTGTATTTGGAAGATATAAAGCTAACATTCAAACAATTACAGGTGTGTACGCAAACGAAATACAAAACGACGATTCCTTTAAAAAAGCCAAAGAATTAACCGAACAATTTGCCCGACTCGAAGGGCGTCGCCCCAGAATTATGGTCGCTAAAATGGGACAAGACGGTCACGATCGCGGTGCCAAAGTCGTAGCGACTGCTTATGCCGATATCGGATTTGATGTAGATATCAGTCCGCTTTTTCAAACCCCCGAAGAAGTTGCCAAACAAGCCGTCGAAAATGATGTGCATATTTTAGGCGTTTCGTCCTTGGCAGCCGGACACAAAACATTGGTTCCCGAAGTTATAAACGAATTGGCAAAATTAGGACGCGAAGATATTTTGGTTATTGCCGGCGGTGTAATACCCAAACAAGATTACCAATATTTATTTGATGCCGGCGTTGTCGGTATTTATGGTCCGGGTAGTAAAATCAGCGATGCCGCTATTGATATGCTTAGTATTTTGCTAAAAATGATTTGAAAATTTTGAATGAAAAAATTGGAAAATAGAATGAACACTCAAATTTTAATGAAGAAAACCCTATATATTTGGCTAGTTATTTTTGCTTCTTGTCAACCAAAAAACAATACTGATTTAGATTTTACCGAATCTTTTCCACTCAAAATCAAAGAACCATCCGGATTGGCATATCATCCGCAAAATCACACATTATATATAGGGTTCACTGAAAAACACTCAAACACGTGAAATAAAGTATCTTATTTGAAAATATCATTTTCTAAATGCGAAGTTTTTCCCTGTTTTTCAAAAAAAACTTGCATTTCATTCATCAATATAAGCGTATTTTCGTTCCACAGAAACACCTTTCTTTTTTAACTTGTTCAATTCGAAGTATTTATATACATCATCATTTCACAAATTAAAAAATAAAAGCATTTCTGAGATTTTCAGTAAACCCTATAATTGTAAGCGATCACGGTTATATCGCCGAAACAGATTTACAAGGAAAAATATTACGAAAATCGAAGAAAATAGATAAAGATTTAGAAGCTGTCTGTTATCATCGTCAAGAGATAATTGTTGCAAGCGAAAAAAAACGAATGTTTTACAAACTCAATAATCAGTTTCAAGTTACTCAAAAACAACGCATTAGCTACAAAGGTAGTAAAAATAAAGGATTTGAAAGCTTGACATACAACGAAGCAAAAAACTGCTATGTTGCCATCAGCGAAAAAGTACCCGCCACGCTTATCGAGTTAAATGATGAATTAGAAATAATTGCCAAGCACAAACTCAAAATAAAAGTCAAAGACATCAGCGACGCTACATATTTTAATGACTTTATCTGGCTACTTAGCGATGAAAACAAAATGATTTTTCAATGCAATCCCAACGATTATCAAATACACCAAAGTTATCATATCAAAATTGCCAAACCCGAAGGCATCTGTTTCGACAAACAAGGCAATTTGTATATCTGCTCTGATAGCGCGGAACGTTTGTTTGTTT
>CAZSBI010000170.1:0-7344 GCA_964604735.1 uncultured Flavobacteriaceae bacterium
CTGGTTTTCGCTAAAAATGTTACAAAAACCCGAAAAAAAATAGTTTTTTTATGAATAATAATATAATCCCAATAGAGGCTATACGAGAAAGAGATATAGATTTGCTTCTTGTTGAAGAGTTGACGGTCAACGACGAATTTAGCAAATGGTTTGTCAAAGAAAATAATTTTCCCAAATTGGCACAAAATAATGGTGCTTGGCGAAGTATTTCTGATTATGGTTTAGGTGAAACAGATATTTTGTTTTCATATTATTCAGAATCAGACAAGAAAATTTTTATTCTGATAGAAAACAAACTCGATGCGGAATTTCAGAATCAACAATATGAAAGATACATCAAGCGTGCCCAAAAATATGTAGCAGACAAAAAATGCGATGAGTCTTATGTTATATTAGTTGCGCCAAATCAATATTGTATCAATCAATCAGATTTTGAAATTTACACTGATTATGAAACTATATCCGATTATTTTTATCAATCAGCTTCAAAAAGAGCAAAATTTAAAAGTGATTTGCTTAAAATAGCAAGCGAAAAATTACGACGCGGATATCAAGCTGTAAATTCTGTGCCGGTACAACGATTTTGGCTTAAATATTGGCAGTATAAAAATGAACATTTTCCGCAGTTAATTATGAAAAAACCCGGAATTGTTCCTTTCAACAGTGATTGGCCAATGTTATTTGACAATACACTAAAAGGAATTGTTTTGTATCATAAACTTTCATCTGGACATATTGATGCAACTTTTAAGGGTTTTAATAATGAAGTAAAAGCAAAATTGATGCAAAAATTACCGGAAAACGCCAAATTTATTGAACATAATATAGATTTCTCAATTAGACTTATTACTGATAAATGTGATAGAACAAATGATTTTGACAGTCAGCGTGAAAAAGTAAATAAAGGACTGACAAAAATGGAATTTTTACGTCAATGGCTTATCGCAAATAGAAAAATCTTTAAATAATTGTTGTTTTTTCATTAAAACAAAGCCAAAACAAAACCCAAAACGGCACCGGAAACAAGTAAAATCATTTCGCGTTTGCTTAAATTAAATACTTTTGATAAAATGGCAATTGTCAATAAAATAAGTACGCCAAGTGCAATTTGAGCCGTTTCAATACCAAGCGCGAAGGACAATAAAGACAAGAGTTTGTTTGCCTGCCCAACAGACATCATTTTAAAATCTTTGGCAAAACCCAAACCGTGCACTAATCCGAAAAGAAAAGAAAAATACAAATGTGTTTTGTGCAATATTTTATCATTTTTGATGATGATATTAGACAAAGCGGTGATTAATATAGTGGCTAAAATAAGTTTTTCTATCAGTTGCCCGTCAAGTTTTGCAAAACCGTAAACCGACAACAGTAAGCTACTTGTGTGCGCTATGGTAAATAAAGAGATTAGCCATAATAATTTGCGCCAATTTTTATACGAAAAAACCATTATTAAAGCCATTAAAAACAAGATGTGATCTATAGAACTTAATGACAAAATATGATCTAAGCCGAGTTTGAAATACAGTTGAAAATCATTCATTATTTTGATGCTTCTTTTTGATTGGCGCTTTCATCTTCCGGAAACAAATCTAAAGCTGTTTTTTTGTATTTCTTTTTCTTGAACAAATCGTTCATAAACAAAACCAAAGCCGGCAATAACAACAAGTTAGAGAACATAGCCATTAGTAAGGTAAACGAAATGAGTCCGCCCAATGCCTTGGTGCCACCGTAACTCGATAATAAAAATACCAAAAATCCGAAAAACAAAACAATGGAAGTGTAAAACATACTCACACCCGTCTCGCGCAAGGCACGATAAACCGATTTGCTCACTTTGCCTTTGTTCTGTTCCAATTCTTGACGCAATTTTGCCAAATAATGAATGGTGTCATCGACCGAAATGCCAAAAGCAATGCTAAAAATAAGTATGGTTGAGGGTTTTAGCGGAATGCCAAAATAACCCATAATTCCGGCTGTTATCAGTAGCGGCAGCAAGTTTGGCACTAAGGAAATTAATCCCATTTTGAGTGACCAGCCAAACATCCACATAATAAAGATAAATATTAAAATGATGGCAAAAGTAAGCGACAAAGCTAAATTATCAATCAAGTAATGAGTGCCTTTTAAATAGAGTTTTGCTTTTCCGGTAACGGTAACATCATATTTTTTGGCAGGAAAAATTTTGGCTTGTTTCAAGTTGAGATAATCCTCGATGCTTTCCATTTTATCGGTTTCAATATCCTTCATAAATGAAGTAATACGCAAATATCTATGCAAGGAATCGGTGTATCCTGACAGCAAATTGCCATTTCCGCTCGAATTTTTCAAGTAAGGTAAAATAAAAATTTCTTCGTGTTTTGAAGGCAATTGGTAATATTCCGGATCGCCGTTATAAAAAGTCTGCTTGGCATATTTGGACAGATTGACAATAGAAACAGGTTCTGACAATTCGGGCAAATCGCTAATGTTTTCTTGCAATTTTTCGGCACGTTTCAAGGTATTTAGTTTAAAAGCACCGTTTTTTCTTTTGGTGTCAATCATAAATTCGAGAGGCAAAATACCGCCGAATTCTTTTTCAAAAAATTTAATATCCTTATAAAAAGTCGTTCCCTTAGGCAAATCTGCCAATATACTTCCTGACACTTTTATTTTGTAAACGCCTATCATACTGACAATTATCATCAAAAGTGCTACGCCAAATATGGCACGTTGGTGATGTTTTACGGTTTTGATCAACCAATCGACAAATGCATTGATCCATTTTTTGCTCAAATGTTTTAGATGACTTCTTTTGGGTGGTTTTTTGTAGCTATAGACTATCGGAATCAATAAAATAGAAAGCACAAAAATTGATAAAATTGATAATGCCGCGACCGTTCCAAACTCTCGTAATAATTTATTTTGCACAATGACAAAGGTGCCAAAACCAATAGCGGTTGTTAAGTTGGTCATTAAAATAGCGTTTCCGGTCTTGCTGATAACCCTTTGCAGCGATTTGGCTTGATTGCCGTGTTTTTGAATTTCTTGCTGGTATTTATTGATCAGAAAAATAGAGTTAGGCACTCCGATAACGATAACCAAGGGTGGAATAATTGCCGTTAAAATGGTAATTTGATAACCCAAAACACCCATAATGCCAAAAGACCACATTACTGCAATTATTACGATAAACATTGAAATAATAATGGGCGATGGCGTTCTAAAAAAGAACAAAATGATTAATGCGGTTACCAATAATGTCAGCCCGATAAACAAAGGCATTTCTTTTTGAAGCACTTTGGCGTTTAAAGTGCTGATATAAATTAATCCGGAAGTTTTAATGTCTAAATTTGCCTTATTTCTGTATTTTTCGAGTAGCGGATTGATGTTGTTTATGATAAAATCGTAGCGTTTTTTAGACACTACAATATCTTTTTGCAGAATTACCAAAGTCTGTACCGCCCCCGATTCTTTGTTAAAAATAAAGTTGTTATAAAAGGGCAAGGAATCAAATAATGCCGATTTTACATCTTGCGCTTGCGCATCTGTTTTTATTGCGCCCTTTGTTAAATCTTTGAGCACAAATTTTTGTTGAACAGTATCCTTTTTAAGCACTTTCAGATTGCCTATGGACACGACTTGCGCAACTTCTTTAAACTTTTTCAGCTCCTCGGACAGTTCGTTCCAAGCATTGAGTTTGTTTTTGGTAAATAAAGCACTGTCTTTTACACCGATTAGAATTAAATTATTGTCGTTTTTAAATTTGGCGCGTAGTTTTTTGTATTCAATTACATTGGCATCATCGTCAGGTAAAATGCTTTTTTGCGTGTACGATACTTTGACATTTTTCCATTGACTGATAAAAAATCCGGTAGCTACCGTAATTAAAAACAAAAATAACAGTTTGTTTCGTAAAATAATGCGCGCTAAACGATTCCAAATATTCATTGATGCTATAAATTTTGGCAAAGATAATACTTTTGGGCTTATGCTTTGCCTATTAAAAAAGACGATTTATTAGAAATTTGTATTGAAATAGATCAACGTTCTCTAAACATTTGCACGCTAACAGCTTCGATATTTCCACCCACAGGCGGATTAAGTTTTGTGATTTTGACTTCTACATTTATAGCAATATCAAATTCTGACAAAATACTGTTAATAATACGAAGCGCTACTGTTTCCATTAGTTTTGCGCGAATTTTCATCTCGGCAATAACAATTTCATTCAGACGTGTATAATCTAATCCGTATTGCAGATCGTCGGTTTGTGCCGCTTTGCTCATATCGGTTTTTACTTTTAAATCCGTGCGAAATTCAGCCCCGATTTTTTCCTCTTCATCCATACAACCGTGGTAGCTGTATGTGCGTATATTTGAAAGTATTATGTAGTCCATAAAATTTATCATTAAGTCACAAAAGTAATGAAAAAACTTAATTGTGTTAAACTTAATCGGGGCGCCAAAGGCGCCCCGATTTATTAAGTTGTTGTTAAAAAAACTTACTAAGCTTCTTTGTTTTCTTCTTTTCCTTCTTTAAACAATTCTTTTGCGATAATCTCGTCATAAACGTTTTCAGGAAGTGCACCGGGTTGCATCATTGGTGTTCCTTCAACAGGAATAAACAAAATACTGGGAATACTTCTGATGCCGAACATACCTGATAATTCTCTTTCGCTTTCTGTATCTACTTTGTAAACTTTTAGTTTTCCTTCGTATTTTTCCGAAAGATTTTCCATAATTGGAGCTACCATTTTACAAGGGTTACACCATTCTGCCCAAAAATCGACAATTGCAGGAGTATCACCTTTGAATTTCCACTCTTTTTCGTTTTCGTAGTCAAAAATTTCGTCTTTAAATTTTTGTAATGTTAAATTAATCGTTGCCATAAGCTAAATTTCAATTTTTTTAATGAACGGCAAAGATAGTAAATTTTATCAGCCTTTGTCAAGTCTTGGCAAATTGTTAACTTTTAATTTCTTAATTATTTTGCAAAATGTGTTCTTGCTACCGATTTTTCTGTGTTTTAGGCTTAACTAAAAAGATTTTTTTATAGTGCTTTGCGTCTCGTTTTGTAACCAATGATACTTAAAAAGTAGTGCTAATCCAACCAATGCCGTCACAATATTGGTCGTCGGATAAGAAATCCAGATGCCTATTTCTTTCATTTCGGTAAATTCAGAGAGCATATATGCTATGGGAAAACGTACAATCCAAACCGAAAAAATGGTGAGCGACATTGATAATTTTGTTTTGCCTGCACCTCTAAATGCACCGATTAACACAATTAAAATACCCATAAAACCAAAAGAAACAGCAATATATTTAATGAAAACGGCGCTTTGTTTAATGGTTTCGGGTTCGTTAGGAATAAAAAAATGTGCAACAGATGAAGCAAATAGAAATGTCAACAAGCCAAAGATACTCATAATACCAAAAGCAATATACAAACTCAGTTTGATCGTCTTTTTGACTCTATCGGGTTTTTGGGCGCCTAAATTTTGTCCTACCAAAGTTGAAGTTGCCATACCCAAACCAAAAACGGGAATGATGATAAAACTTAAAATTCGAGAACCGATTCCGTAACTTGCCAAAGCCATTGTGCCAAAACCGGTTACTAAAAAAAGCATCACAAAAATACCTACCGAACGACTTATTTGTTCAACCGAAACAGGAAAACCCAACTTGATTAATGTTTTTATTACGACCTTGTCAGGTGTATAATCTCTTAAATTTATTTGAACACCTTTGTGTCCTTTCAATAAATAATAGATGCTGATTACAGCTGCCAATAATTGAGTAAAAACAGTAGCGATAGCTGCTCCTTTGACGCCATTTCCGGCAAAACTATGCCATCCGAAAATAAAAAACGGATCTAAAATCAGATTTAGCAACACGGTTGACAATACAATGTACAAAGGTAATTTTACTTCGCCAATACTTTTCATTAGGGATTGAAAAACTATAAAAATAAACATAGGTGTCATGCCTAAAAATGAAATTTTCAGATAGGAAACCGCATCGTTATATACCGCCGGCTCAACTTTCATGACACCCACAATGTTTGGGGTCAAAAAATAGCCGATAATAGAAAGTAACACCGAAAAACTAACAACGCTAAATACGGTTTGCGTAGCAATATGTGCCAGCTCTTCGTTGTTTTGAGCGCCTTTTGCTTTGGCAACCAAAATAGAACCGGCTATGGCAAGCCCCATACCTAAGGAAATCATAATAAAAATAATAGGAAAACTCAACGAAACGGCACTCACTGCTTCACTGCCCAAGCGTCCTACCCAAAAAGTATCCGTCAGATTGTAGGCAGATTGTAGTATGTTGGTCAATATCAGCGGGATAGATAAGCTTATCAAAGCCCTAAGTATAGAACCGCCGGTCAAATTTATGCTGGATTTCATCATACTAATTTAAACCTTACTTTCATTCTTTCAAGCTCCTTAATCATTTCCGGATTAGGTTTTATAGCCACTGATTTACTCAATGAGGGTATGCTTAAATCGGGTTGCTCAGTATCTATTAGATTAAATGTTAATTTCTGACTTCCCGGGTATTTTGATAACACTTTGTGCAAATAATCAATCTTTTCTTGTGTTAATTGTTTTGGAAATAAATTGATTGACAAATCACGCGGATATTTTTCAAAAACTTCATTAAGTAATTGAATATCAATTATATTCATTCTTATTTGATTGGGATTGTAGTGTGGTTTATATAATTTAAGTTTTACCAAAACGAACAATTTATTGACAAAAAACGCACGGTGGTCCAAGTATTCTTTATTCCACATATCGAGTGTAATGCTGTCCGAATAATCCTCAATGGTCAATTCGCCTTTTTGTTTGCCGTTTTTGGTTTCAAAGTTTCGTGTTCCGACTACCATTCCGCCAATAATCATTTCTTTATTCAGCAGTTGTTGAAATTTCTGTTGTTCAAAAGTTTCTTCTGCTTTCGTTTCTTCACTTTCGAGCAACTCTTCGCCCTCTACTTGTGGTTTATCTTCTTTTTCGCCGCTAAGTGTTGCCTTCATTTTGTTGACAAACTCAATACTTTGACGCGTGTAATATTTATGTTCAACAGCTAGCGTATCCAATGGGTGACCGGATAGATAAATACCTGTAACTTCCTTTTCTTTTTCTAATTTTTGCAATACAGACCAAGGCTCACAATCAGGAATTGTTGGCTCCGGAATTTGTACTTCGGCAGAATCGCCAAAGAGTGATGTTTGCATTGCTTCTTGATTTTTTTTGAAATTATTTCCAAATTTTACGGCTTTTTCTATAAAAGAAGTGCCGCCGTCTTCTTGAAAATATTGTGCACGATGTGTGCCTTCAAAACAATCAAAAGCTCCGGC
>CAZSBI010000171.1:0-9110 GCA_964604735.1 uncultured Flavobacteriaceae bacterium
TAGAAAAAAAACGTAACGGAGGTGCAAACTAAGCCTTTCACAAAAATATATCAGCAACAATGATTAATCAAATAGACAAGTATTTAGAAGAAGTTAAAGCATTTAAAGCAAATAATTTAAAAGAATTAGATGAATTTCGTATTAAATTTATCAGTAAAAAAGGTATTTTAAATCAACTTTTTGCAGCGTTTAAAAATGTGCCAAATGATGAGAAAAAATTGTTTGGACAGAAAATTAACCAACTCAAACAAACGGCTACTGAAAAAGTCAATACTTTAAAAGAAGCTTTTGAAAACGCTATTGAAGAAAAACAAAGTAATTTAGACGTTACACGCCCCGGTTATCCTAATGAAATTGGTAGCAGACACCCTATTTCGATAGTTAAAAACGAAATTATAGATATATTTAAACGTATCGGTTTTAATGTGTCCGAAGGTCCCGAAATTGAAGACGATTGGCACAATTTTACAGCCTTAAATTTGCCCGAATATCATCCGGCTCGCGATATGCAAGACACTTTCTTTTTGCAACAAAATCCCGATTGGTTATTGCGTACACATACTTCGTCGGTACAAACGCGTTATATGGAGGCAAACCGCCCGCCTATTCGTACCATATCGCCCGGTCGTGTGTACAGAAATGAAGATATTTCGGCACGTTCGCATTGTCTTTTTCATCAAGTCGAAGGATTATACATTGACAAAAATGTTTCTTTTGCCGATTTAAAACAAACATTGTTATATTTTACCAAAGAAATGTTCGGCAAGAGTAAAATTCGCTTACGCCCTTCGTATTTTCCCTTTACCGAGCCTAGTGCCGAAGTAGATATTTATTGGGGATTAGAAACCGAAACCGATTACCGAATTACCAAAGGAACAGGTTGGCTCGAAATTATGGGCGCCGGAATGGTCGATCCGAACGTGTTAAAAAATATGAATATAGACCCCGAAGAATACACCGGATTTGCTTTCGGAATGGGTATAGAACGTATAGCAATGTTGTTGTATCAAATTCCGGATATTCGTATGTTTTACGAAAACGATATGCGTTTTTTAGAACAATTTAAACCGATTGTGTAGCGAAAAGACTTAGTAGATTCTCATTGCTTTAATTAAAGTTCAGAAGAAACAAGGATTGATAAACGAATAACTTGCCTTGAAGCATTTTGAAAAGGAATTCAAGTAAAAGTTGTCGGGAAATAAAATATTAAAAAATGTTACAAAAAATAATAAATTTTATCAATAACATTTTTTCATCATCAAAACGTGAAAATAAAGAAAACGAGGAAGCATTGAAAAAAATATTAGTTGTAGGTCTTGGCAATCCGGGTGCCGAATACAAATATACCCGTCATAATATTGGTTTTTTGACAGCTGATCGTTTGGCTGAAAAGTTAAAAACAGCATTTAAAACCGAACGTTACGGCGATGTAGCCATTGGGCGTTATCGCGGTAAGCGTTTTACCATTGTTAAGCCCAATACTTATATGAATTTGAGCGGTAAAGCAGTAAGATATTGGCTCGAAAAAGAAAAAATAAGCATTGAAAATCTGATGGTTATAACCGATGATGTCAATTTAGATTTTGGTGTGTTACGCATACGTCCAAAGGGTAGCGACGGCGGACATAACGGGCTAAAAAGCATTCAGGAATTGCTCAATACCAATCAATATCCGCGTTTGCGTTTTGGTGTTGGCAAAGATTATCCGCGTGGCGCACAAGCCGACTATGTTTTGGGCAAATGGACAGATGAACAAATGAAACAATTGCCCGAAATTGTAGAAAAAGCAAGCGATGCCATTGTAGCTTTTGCACAAGAAGGTTTGCAACGTACAATGAATAAGTTTAATACCAAAAAGTAAAGAAATATGAGTCCATTAGTAAAAAAAATATTGTGGCAATCCGCCTTGATTACAGTTGTTATTTTTATTGTAACCGCCTTGTTGATTATCCCGAACAATCCTGCCCCACAAAATTACCTGCTTTCTATTATTGCTGTACTTTCGGGAGCGAGATTATTTTCTAAATATCGTAATTCGTAGCATGCGCTGTTTTTTTTAATCTGTGTAATTGTTTGTACCTGCTGATTCTAAAATCTTTCATCATCGCCAATACGCCATTCATCTTCGGAAATATATAGGCATTTTTTGGGTATATAATTACTGTCTTTAATTTTTTTTAGTATCTCTTCTGCTTCTTCAATCTTTATAGCTCTTGCAAATTGAATGTGTTTTTTCTTGTATTTGAAATTGAATTTTCCAACAATAGAGAATGAGCTTGAAGCTATTTTATTATTCGTTATTTTAAAATCTTTGATAAGAGAATAATCATATTTTTTGTTGGATCCAAAACCTAATAGTGATCTTTTTATTTGAATATTGCTTCTTGTAATCAGTATTTTTTCGGTTGAAAAAGATTGAAAAACAGCTTTATATAATGTTGCTCCTATAGCATACAAAAATAATAGGTTAAGAATATTAAAATCAGATATAATACCATTTTTTGAGATGCTTATAAAATTTAAAATTACAGCAAGCATCAGCACAAAATAAATAACACTAATCCAACAAATTTTGCTTGGGATAGTAATTTCTAATCCATCAAAACCTTTGCGTATTTCGGCTCGTTTTTCAAGATATTCGATAGGCATTATAAATCATTGGTATTAAATGTATCACCGCCTTTGATTGTCCCGCTTTTAAAGCCTTTGATAAACCATTTCATACGTTGTTCTGAGGTACCGTGTGTAAAAGCATCGGGGACAACATAACCTTGATGTCTTTTTTGCAATCTATCATCTCCTACTGAATTTGCGGCGTTTATAGCTTCTTCTATATCGCCTTCGTCTAGTACGTGCTTGGTTTTTTGAATATGATGTGCCCAAACACCTGCAAAGTAATCGGCTTGTAATTCGAGTTTTACAGATAATTTATTGTATTCTTTTCTGCTTAAACGACGACGCATGCTTTGCACTTGGTCGGTAATACCTAAGAGGTTTTGAACGTGATGTCCAACTTCGTGAGAAATGATATAGGCGTAGGCAAAATCGCCGGAGGAACCGAATTTACGTTTCAAATCTTTAAAAAATTGCAAATCGATATAAACTTTATGGTCTGCCGGACAATAGAATGGTCCTGTGGCGCTACTTGCCATACCGCAGGCTGCTTGTGTGTGTCCTGTATATAAAACTAATTTGGGGTAGGAGTACCTGCTACCTAATTGTTCTTGAAATAACTTGTTCCAAACATCTTCATTGTCTTTAAAAACAACTTTGGCAAAAGTGGCTAGTTCATCATCTTGTTTTGATGTTTGTTGTGTCTGTTGTGGTGCTTGTTGCTGTTGTTGCAACATTTCGATCGGCGCTTCACCGGTAAGTAACGAATAAGCGATAAACATAATAATGGTACCTATACCAATTGTACCACCGACAACTCTTTTACTTGTACCTCTACGGTCTTCAACATTTGTACTTGTTGCTCTTCCTCTCCAACGCATAATTTAATATTTTTGGCAAAAATAATAATAATATCTAAATTATTAAGCGAATA
Source organism: uncultured Flavobacteriaceae bacterium (assembly GCA_964604735.1). GTDB lineage: Bacteria > Bacteroidota > Bacteroidia > Flavobacteriales > Flavobacteriaceae > WGBX01. Next base: position 3,548 of record CAZSBI010000171.1, read on the forward strand.
ATTTACAAAAAACTATATTTGATCTAAAATTTCTTTCTTTTTTGCTGTGTATTCCGCATTGGTAATTAAATCCATTTCAAACATTGTTTTTAATTGTTTAAGTCTGTCCATTGGATTATTTGCTTGATGATTATTGGTTTCAGTTGAGTCTGCTTCTTCTTTTTTTGCAGCAGATTCTTGCACGGTATTAACCATACTCATTTCTTCTTCTTCAACCATTTTACTTTCCATAGACATTTCACAAGCGTAAGTATTCATAAAGAAATCGTCTAATTCGTCAGCTTTTAATGCCAAATTGACAATGTATTTTTTTATTTCATCTTTTCTGTCTGAATAGATGTCTGATAAATGCGTGCGGTAAGAAATAAAAATCTTATTCTCATAAACGCCCAATTGATATGGTGGCACCGGATTGCTATTAATATAAGTCAATAGTTCTTTTAGATTTTGTTTAGGTAGTTTATTGAGTGGCGAAGTGGCAAATAAGTAATTATCGTTCACTGTAAAAATTCGCACTAAGGCACTTCCTTGATGAAATTCCCAAAAATCGCGACCGGCACGACATAAGATTGGATTTGCTCCTAAGTCTGTCAATGCTTCTTCGGTAAAATTGGCAAAACGTGATTTTTCAAACTCTTCAAAAACTGATTTGTTAATACTATTGCCACAATTGTCGCAAAATTCTGCTTTATGGTCAGTATAACTATCACAAGAATTACATTTGACACGGTATTTGTTGTCCGTAAAGGTAAAATCGTTAATTTCTTTTAAAACATCTGTGTGTTTGATACCAAAACCTACATTATCTGCTTGGGTAAATTTTGAAGTAGTAACACCTACTAATTCACCGTTTTCATTGGTCATGGGTCCACCTGAATTGCCGGGATTTACAGCGGCGTCTGTTTGCACAAAATTACGACCGCGCATAGGCTGGTTAGGCGACGAAATAATACCTTCGGTTACCGTAAACGGCATGCCAAACGGAAAGCCGTTGATATATACCTTTTGAGTGCTTTCTACGGTAATATTTGGGTTAATGATGATATTGCTTTCGGTGTTTTTTAAATCGTTGACGTTTAAAAATGCTAAATCTACTTCGGGATTTACCATAATGACTTCGGCTAAAAAACGATTTTTACGATGATCTTCGACGGCTACTAATTTGCTGCCTTCAATAACATGATAATTGGTGATTAAAAAATCGTGTCCGGCTACTTTAAATCCTGTGCCTGTGCCACTTGCAGTGATAATCTTATAGATGTTATTTTTTATATTTTTCATTTTCGATAATATTTTTAGTTGAACAATTTAGAGAAAAATCCTTTTTTCTTTTCTTTTTCAGGTTTAGGCGCATTTATTTCACCATTTAACAACTGATAAAACACTTCTGCCATTTTTGGAGCAGCATCACTTGGCTCTAATCCTGAAACCTGTTCTAATACATTATTTATGGCTTCTGCGTAGTTTTGTTCCAGATTATAATCGTAAATGAGTTTTAAAAAACCAACTTGCAAGTAGTAAGACAAATTAAAATGGTTTTCTTCTTTTTCATATTTTTGAATAGTATCTAATTTATTTTGTGCCCAATCTTTTATGATTTGCTCTGAGCTTCTCCAACGTAATGATAAAAATTGCTCGGCGTGATAGGCATTTTTTAGGATATCTTCTTTTGAACGCGCCATTAATTCTTTCATAAAATTAACGCCTTTGTCAACACGGTGATTAAAATCGATGTCAAAATTGAATAATGAGCTGATATTATGAATTAAATCGGAGCGCAATTTGCCATTTATATATGGCATATTTGAGATTTTTAGAAATGAAATGGCTAAGATATCCCAAATGAAAGAATCTCGACGTTTTTCTTTAAAATATTCTTTGTAATTTTTGTAATCCTCGAAAATATCACTGATTTGTTGCCAAACAAGTTCTTTTTCTTCTTCTGTTAAGTCAATTTTCTTTGGGGTTTTATAAAATTCAGCTTTGTATTTTTCAATAAATTTATCATCAAAAACATCTGCATAAACACAAACTTCTCTCAGAATATCATAAACCTTGTTGGGTTGTGCCAATTCGATAGGCATTTCGTATTCAAAAAACAACTCATCGTCTTTTAAATGAATTTGTACCAATCTTAATGGTGTAAAATTTACTTCGGCAACCCTTCTGAGTAAAGCAACTTGGTTTGTTTGTTCCGTAATTCGTAAAAATGGCGCTTTAACACAAAATATTTCATCTGTTATTTTTACTTTTATTTCGGCTGAACCTTGCATTTGTGTAAACACAACATCTTGTTTGGTGTCAATATTTTTTAATATATTCAGATTGATATAGTTGATAATTGCCAAGACAGATTGCTTGTAATTTTTGTCGTCAAAAGCATCTACTGCTTCGTCCCAGAAATCAACATTAACCGTAGGGTCATCAATTTTGGCAATAGGTCTTTTGTATTTTGGTAATATGTCTTTCATAATGAATTATTTTGTGACAAAAATAACATTTTCAGCGAGTTTATGATTGTGATTTATCATAAATACTGATAAATAGTCAATAATTCAGTATTTTGATTGTTAAGCGCTTTTAAAATAAATAAAACGTGAAGATGAGATGCAGATATCTAATCAATTTCAAAAGTAAAAAAACTATTTTCAACAGATTTGTATTTTCTAAAATACTCTTTAATGTTTGTTGTTATTTCGTGATTATCAGCAACAAACCGGTTAAGATTAATAGCGAACGGCGTACCATATTTTTCGGTATTCTTTCCTAATAAAGATAATTTCCTTCTGCTTGAGATGTCTGCAAAATATTTTAAATCATATTCAGTATCAATAAAAAAGAGTAAAATTTTGCCGTATTCGGCTGTTTTTATTTCAATAATATCGTGCCAGTCGATATGGGTAATGTCGTTTTGGGCATTTTGGTTGATTAATGATATCTTAGTTAGAATCAAATCACTTTTTTTAAACAGAATAACTAAGGTAATTAATATTGAAAGCAATAACAATATTGTGATTCCGGCAAAAAGATATTTTTGTGTCATTAAGTCTAATTCCGGATTGATTTTTCCATCGGTTGTAATTATATGTTTGCCCCACAAATACAGTAGCGCTCCCTCAATAATTAAAGCAATACGCGGTATGTTTTTTTGGGCTTTAAAAATGATGATATCGTCATTCATAAATTTATTTTTTAAGAATCATTTTATTGATAACAGCCTTGTCGGTAATAATTTGTAAAAGGTATTTTCCGGAACGCAAAGCGCTTATATTGAGTTGTTTTTTCTGTGATTCAAATACTTTTCTTCCTGTAAAATCAAAAATGATTATTTTTTGAAAATTAATTTTTTCTTTGAAGGACACAAACAATATATCATCAACCGGATTGGGATAAATATTTATTTGTTGTCTTAAATAATCTTGAATAGCACCCGGTACGCTAACTGTTACATTAAATGAACAATCTGCTGTATTACCGCTTTGATCGGTAACTGTCCAAGTAACTGTTGTTGTTCCTTCCGGAAAAGTTGCTCCCGCCAAACTATTGCTTGCATTAAAATCATTTGTAATCTGACTAACTGAACAATTGTCCGAGTTGCTTGTCAAATCAAATTCTGTTCCTGTTACTACGTAATTACTTGAACTATTAGCTGTTACATTTTGATTGCCAACACAAGACAGTTCGGGATTACTACTGTCAATTCGTGCGTATTTGTGAATTATACCTGTCGTATTTCCTATATATAAATCGGGGTAACAATCGTTTGTGTCGCTGTCAATACTTGGAACGATATCAGCATATCCATCTATATCAACACCGTCTGCTTGAATATTTCCCGAAAAGGATAAATTTCCGGAACCATCATTCAAATACAGTAAGATATTACCGATTTGATTGCCAACAAATAAATCCAAATCGTTGTCGTTGTCATAATCATAAAAGTAAGGCGACAATTTGCTGTTTAAAATAGTACTGCCGTCTGCTTGCAAATAACCGTTAGAAGTAAATACACCCGTTCCGTCATTAAGATATACATATATTTTTCTTCGTGTTCCGACATACAAGTCTAAATCACCGTCGTTATCTAAATCGGCAAAAGCAGGTGCGGCTTTGTCAAGGTCAATATCGCTACCGTCGGCTTGTAGAAGTCCGTTAGCAGTAAAATTACCCAATCCGTCATTGATAAAACTATAAATAAAACCTTCATTGTTTCCTATGAATAAATCCAAATCGCCATCATTATCCCAATCGGCAAAATTTATTACGGGAAAGGTGGTTACATTGATATCATTTCCACTTGCTTGTAATTTGCCTTCATAAGTATATACACCGGTGCTTGTTTTATGAAAAATATGAATGTTTCCGCTTTCCTCTGCTACATATAATTCGTTGGTATTGTCATTATCTAAATCTACAAATGCAGGTGTAACGCTATTTGAATATCCTCTTGCAAAATCGATTTGCATATTATCGGCTTGCATATTATTGGCAAATGAAAAATTGCCTGTTCCGTCGTTAATATATTTTCTTACAACACCCTCTGCCGTTCCTAAAAATAAATCTAAATCGTTGTCATTGTCCAAATCAATAAAAACCGGAGCGGTATATGTGTCGGCAATAATATCAGTAGCATCTGCTTGAAGATTACCATTTTCCGAGAAACTTCCCGTTCCGTTATTGATAAATATTTTAATCGTTCCGGAATCGTTTCCGATATACAAATCCAAATCACCATCGTTGTCTAAATCGGCAAAAGCGGGTATTGATTTTTGTCCAACATCAATATTTACACCATCAGCCTGTAAGTTTCCGGTTTCACTAAAAGTTCCCGTGCCGTCGTTAGTGTAAACGATAATTTCTCCATTGTGATTTCCGGTATATAAATCTAAGTCACCGTCATTATCCAAATCGGCAAAAACCGGTTGGGTAAATTGCGTGTTAATAGCACTTCCATCGGCAAAAAGATAAGATTGTTGTGTAAAAATTCCGGTTCCGTCATTGGTGTATATGGTGATGTGACTATAATTTGATCCGACATACATTTCAGCCACACCATCGTTGTCCAAATCGGCAAAGGTAGGTTGTGAATGGCTTCCGACACCGTAGGTAATATGATTTGTTTGTGTAAAATGATTATTGCCATCGTTGCTAAGAACCCACAGAGTACCTTGTGCAATACCGAGAATTATATCCATATCGCCATCGTTATCAATATCATTAAAAGCCGGTTTTACATTCCGGTTGTGAATTTCGCCGTTATACAAGAGATTTCCGGCATCCGTATAATCTTGTGCAAGAGCGATGAGCTGAATAAATAAAGTGATAATAATTATAATGAGTTTAGCCGATTTTTTCATCATTTGTTATTTTATGTAAATTTAAAAAAAGGGAACTGTTTAATCGTAATTATGACACAACATTTACAGTTCCCTTTACCCCAAAAATCATTGATTATTATGATATATATTTTTTTGAGTTAAGGTTTTTGGCAACCTTTGCCTTTGTATTTTTGCAATCCTAATTTAATAGCATCATCTACTTTCATTTGATGCAACCAGATTGA
>CAZSBI010000172.1:0-3645 GCA_964604735.1 uncultured Flavobacteriaceae bacterium
GTGATAAATATATCCAAAAAACGACCTTAATGAATGATAATGAAGGCGTTGCGGTTCCTTTCTCCGAATTAGGAAGAAAAATTTTCCAAGGAAAAGCCGATGTCGTTAATGGTAAATTTAGCTTCGAATTTATTGTTCCCAAAGATATCAATCTCACTTACGGAAACGGACGCATAAGTTTTTATGCCCAAGACAGTAACGAAGAAAAAATAGGTTATAACGAAAGCATTGTCGTAGGTGGAATAGATACCAATGCCGAAGAAGATAATCAACCGCCTGTAATAAAGCCGTATATGAATGATACCAACTTTGTTTCGGGAGGCATAACAGACGAAAGTCCGTATTTGTTACTTCATTTAGAAGACGAACACGGCATTAATACCATTGGTGGAATTGGTCACGATATTACAGCTTATCTCGATGATAATCAGACAGATATCTATGTGTTGAACGATTTTTACGAAACCGAACGCAATACATACAAAAAAGGTAAAGTTCGCTATCGTTTGTTCGATATTGAACCGGGTAGGCATACCTTGACCATAAAAGCTTGGGACGTTTATAACAATTCGTCGGTGGCAAAAATTGATTTTCAAGTCGTTAGTAATAAAGAAATTGAATTAGAAAAAGTTTTAAACTATCCCAATCCCTTTGTCGATTATACAGAATTTTGGTTTAATCACAATCATCCGTTTGAAACGCTTGACGTAATGCTGCAAGTTTTTTCAATTAGCGGCAAATTAGTATGGCAACACAGACAACAAATTATATCAGAAGGCTTCCTTTCAAGAGAAATTTCTTGGGACGGCAGAGATAATTTTGGGCATAAATTGGCAAAAGGAGTATATGTTTATAAGCTAACAGTCAAGACATTAACAGGAAAAACAACAACCAAAGTCGAAAAACTTGTGATATTATAAGAAAATATCGTAATTTTGATGACTTTTTAAAGAAAGAATATATGAAGAAAATTTTGATGCTTTTCGTGCTTATGAGTACGATAATAAATTTAAACGCACAAACAGACACAAGAGTAATAACAACAGCAGTACCCTTTTTATTGGTTTCGGGCGATGCGCGTGCTTCGGCAATGGGCGATATGGGAGTGGCTACAAGCGCCGATGCTTTTTCGCAATATTGGAATGCAGCAAAATACAATAGTATCGAAAGCAAAACCGGTTTTGGTATCAGTTATACTCCGTATTTAAGTCAATTGGTTAACGATATTAAAATCTTAAACGCCAATTATTACCACAAATTGAACGAAAGAAGTGCTTTTGGGGTTAGTTTAAAGTATTTTGGTTTAGGTGAAATTGATTTATCCGATTCATCAGGACAATATACCGGCACGGTATCACCAAACGAATTTGCTGTCGATGGTTCTTATGCTCTTAAATTATCAAACAATTTTTCAATGGCAGTTACGATGCGTTTTATCAATTCTGATTTAAAATTAGGAACAGGTAATGACGATGCCTCTGCCGCACAAAGTTTTTCAGTCGATTTATCCGGTTATTACGAATCGGAAGAAATTGATTTTAAGGACTATAAAGGTAAATTGCGCTTGGGGTATAATATCCAAAATTTAGGACCAAAAATGAAATATTACAAGTCGGATGAAGGCGATTTCTTACCAACTAACTTGCGTCTGGGAGCCGGATTTGATTTTATCTTAGATGATTATAATGAAATCGGTTTGACTTTTGAAACAAACAAATTACTTGTGCCAACACCGCCAATTAGAGATAATAACGGTGCTATTGTTGAAGGAAAAGACGATAATGTCAACTGGATGAGTGGTATTTTTCAATCTTTTGGAGATGCACCCGGTGGAATGAGTGAGGAGTTAAAAGAATTTCAATGGTCATTAGGTACAGAATATACCTACCTCGATGCTTTTTCATTAAGAGCAGGATATTTTCACGAAAGCGAAATAAAAGGAAAACGTAAATATTTTACCGTAGGAGCCGGATTTAAGTATAACTATATGATTATAGATACGTCATACATATTCAGCACCGGCAAATTACGTTCGCCGCTTGATAATACAATGCGTTTTTCATTAACTTTCAATATTGATGATTTTGCTAACGGAGGCGCAGATGATAAAAAAGAAGAATAAAAGATAAATAACCTTAAACACAACAAAAGACCAAAGCAATTTGGTCTTTTTTAAACTAAACGATTGTGGAAAAAATAAAAATATTCTCAGAAATTACGGTTTACGAAAATGTCAACGAATTGCCGACTGATGTACAGCAACTAATGCAAGACGCGGTAGCTATTCGCGAAAAAGCTTATGCACCCTATTCACATTTTAGAGTAGGTGCAGCACTTTTGCTTGACAATGATGTTGTGGTGACAGGCAATAATCAAGAAAATGCCGCTTATCCGTCGGGTATGTGTGCCGAACGCGTTGCTATTTGGGCGGCTGGTTCGCAATATCCGGATAATAAAGTTCTGAAAATGGCAATAACAGCACGTTCGGAAATGCACAAACTTGACCAACCCATTCCGCCCTGTGGCGCTTGCCGTCAGGCAATAGCCGAATACGAAGTAAAACAAGATAAGTTTATCGAAATCTACTTTATGGGTGAAATAGGAAAAGTGTATAAATCTGATTCACTTCACGATTTACTACCACTGATATTTGATAGCTCAAATTTGTAAACTAAAAACTTTTAAATATTCGCGCGCTTGAACGTCCGGGGGCTTTTACGTCGATATCTAAAAAATAGCCAAAAGGCGTCTGCTCACATTTGTAATCGGCATTGTTTAGACGCGTCTCTACCAAATCAAATAATTGTTTTGTAATTTCCGGCGAAGCTTTGCTCTCGGATAAATGAGCAAACGAATGTAAAATGATATGTTTTACTTCATTTTTTTTGGCTGCCCACTTCAAATTTTTAACCAGTTTGGTTTCTACATACTTCATATTTTCTTCATCGGCGGCTTCCATTTGGGTAAATGCAACCAAAGCATTTTTGATTAATACCTCTTCCGAATAATCAGGAAAATCGGCAAGGGTTTTAATTTGTGGCTTGTAGCGAAATTGCTCGCAATAAATCATTAATAGTTTCATAGTTAAAGATTGATAATTCGTTTGAGTAACAAGTATATTTAATGTATATTTGTAAAATGATTTTGGTTTATACACATAGAATTACTTCAAGGGTAAATTTCATTTTCCGGCATATTTTCAATAATATTTTACAAACGGAGGTCAAATTTACAACAAAAATTGAAGAATTTATCGCTTTTAACGGCGCAAAATTTTCGTATGCCTCCCAAGCGCTTGGAAAAGAATTCCATATAAAATCACATCCGATTCTGTATCAACAAGGCATCAAACACAATGAAATTGAATTTGGAATTTGGCAAAACGAACCAATTTTTTTTCAAATTTATGAAGCATCTATTCCTTTTGATATTTTTGCTGCAAGTTTCTATATTTTAGCCCGTTACGAAGAATATTTGCCGCATAAATTAGACGAACACGAGCGATATCATTATAAAGACAGCTTGCAAATTCAACGAAGTCTGTTAAATAAACCAATTATCGAAATTTGGGCAGATTTATTTAAAAATACGCTTACCGAAAGATTTCCCGACTTGGTTTTTCCGAAAAGAAAATTTCATTTTGAA
>CAZSBI010000173.1:0-19294 GCA_964604735.1 uncultured Flavobacteriaceae bacterium
CTATCCGTCAGGTAAAAGTACAATAATTTTCGGGTTTGACAATTATTTTGCAGATACAACTAGCAAAGATAGATTCAACTAGCAAATAAACTTTTTGGCTTGACAATCTAAAAACTAATTTGTTAGCAAAACATTAAAGACTAACACCTAAATAAAAAAATGTGAAAGGCCACAATTCCGGGTTTTCCGTCCCAAAAGTAATTTGTATTTACAATTAAGAAAGAAGCAGTGTTGATATTAATAATCTTTTGTTTTTCGTTTTCGATTTTTTCTTTTTGAGTTCCATTTTTTTGCTGACTGCGGTGCATATAACCGCAGTTGCAGTTATAAATACAACTACTTTCTGGCTATAACATTGCTAAAAGATACAAACTTTGAGACAGACCACAAAACCGCTATTAACGTTTATATAGTGTTATCAACCGCCTACTGAAATATTTCATTTAGTATTTTTTCAATTTTTTTATCCAAATCTTTCTCCCTAAAATTTCTGTTGGGTATATCAAATTTATCTAATATTTCCTTGAATTTTCTAAAACCGTTTTCGTTTCTTAATTCAACCCATTCAACACCTAAATGGTTAAATTGTGCTTTATTTTGGTCTGATAATTTATCTGCTACAAACACGGCACTGTCTCTTGCTATTACTACATCTGCACTTTCGGGATTGCCTTTTCCCATTAATTTAACTTCGCATTTGTATTCTTTACCTCTATTTTTCAAAAAGAAATCTATTTCACGATTAACTTCTCCTTTCTTTATTCTTTTTGCTCTTGGTTTTATTGAATAATAATTTTCTGATACATCAAATAATTTACACAAAGTTATCATCAAAGGACCTTCTGTTTGTTTTCCCGCAGTGCTCCAAAGTCCACCACGCAAAGCGGCTCTCTTTACCGCAAGCGTATTTATTACAATAAGACTTTCGTTGATATCCAATTCAACACTGACTTTGTTAAATTTTATTTGTAGCGAAAGATTTAGATCTTCAATTTTAGTAAGTTCGTCAATTGCGTTGTATAGCGTATCATAATGATTGTAAGCCGCTTCAATTACAATTTCTCTTTTCCCGGAATTATACATATTCGTAATTGTTTTTTTATTTAATCCGGAATTAATTGCTATCTCTTCGGGCGATAATTTTAAATCAAGCATTTCTTTTTTATACCAATCTACATCAATGTTTTTATTGTTGAGTTTTGCTTCGGCAACTCTTTTGAAAAAGTCAATGGCAAATTGTAAAAATTCGGCGTTAATCAGTGTTACAATTTCAATTCTGTAATCATCCCCTTTTAGCAATTTTTTTATTATGTTCTTTGTTACTTGTTCCGTTAATGTCATCTTACAATCTTCTTAAATTCATCAATAGTTAAAAATTCCGTCTCTTTGGTTTTGAATATTTCATCGGATTTTTGTTGTAGGAATGATTTCATATATTCAAAATACTTTGGTTCTTTTTCGGTTAAAAAGAAATATCTGTCTAAAAATTTAGCTGTTCTTCCAAAAGTTCCGCTACCGCCGAAGGGGTCAAAAACCAAATCGTTTTTAAATGAATAATATTCTATTACTCTTTTGCATAATTCAACAGGAAAAACAGCTGAATGAATTTTGTCGTATTTAGGGTCAATTTCCCAAACATTTGAAGTTTCATAACCATCTTTAACTTTGCTTTCTTTAACGGTTTCCCAATCATATTGTCTTATATTCCAATCAATTAGCTTATCAGTTTGTTTTCTATAAACCATTAAATATTCGGTTCTTGCATTGGGTTTGTAAGCAAGCGGTTTTCGATGTTGTAAAAATCCTGCATTTCTATTTTTTACACTTGCTTCGGGTTTTACCCAAATAATATCATCTATAAATTCCCAACCCATTTCTATCAAAAAATGATGAATATCAAAAGGTATCGGATAACGTTTTGAGGCATACTGCCGGCTAATTCTCGGGACTATCACGGGTGAAGTATTTACAATCAAAAATCGTCCTTCTTTTGTTTTATCATAGGTTAATTGAAATACTTCTTTAAGAAATTGCAGGTAAGCCTTGTAACTTGGATAAATTGAATAATCACGAGCATTGTAGTAAGGCGGTGAAGTAAAAGTCAAATGAAAACTTTCATCGGGAATTAGTTTTAGCGTCTCCCTAACATCTCCTAAAACGACTTTGTTTTTTAAATAATCATAAGATTGCGGATGTTTTAATTTATCTTTACTTACATTTTTCTTTCCATAATACTCTTTATTAATAACCATTTGTATCATCTCGTTCTCGTGGTCTATCAGTTTTTTCAAGGCTTTATCGATTGTTTCGTCACCTTTAAACACCAGTAAGGCTCTAATAGCTTGCGTTACAACTTTCGGGTCGTAATCGTCTAATAATTCAATAAGTGCGGGAATTGCTTTTTTGCTTCGCATTCTACCGATTGATGACACTGCTTCTCGTCTGATTTCGGTAACATTATCGTTTTTTGCAATATTCAAAAGTTTGGAAATATGTTGGTCATTTTTTACTTTTCCTAATGTTTTTACAGCATTTAACCTGATTTTTTTGTGTTGACTATTTAACAAATCTACCACCCAACTTTCATCAAAATTTTTTGGTAAATATCCTAAATTTTCAAGGATAAATAAAATACTTTTATCATCATTTTTTTGATGAACAAGCGCCTTTAAATCACCATTTCCTTTTGATTTTATTTTGCTAATATATTCTTTTGTAAGCATTTAATTTTATTTTTAAAGATTTAGAGAAGTTTGTTTTACATTTTTTTGCTTATAATATTTAAGCTTTTCTTCGGCAAGATGTAAAACTTCGGTTGAATAGTCATTTGCATAAATTTTATATGCAATAACTTCACTTAAATATTCATTTTTTAATTTTTGTAAATCAAGATTAAATTCTTCGGCAAGTTTCGGTAAGACTTTTTCGTCTAACTGCTTTTTTCCGTTTTCTATCTTACTTAAAAGTCCGCTATCAATACCTAACTTTGCTCCTAATTGGGTTAATGTGAGACCTTTTTGTTTTCTTAACTTTTTTATGTATTCACCAAATATTTTATTCATTTTGACAAGATTTTCTTGAATTTATATTCTTGACAAAATTATCAAAATATTTTTTCTTGTGCAAGTTTTTTTTATGTTTGAAAACAATAATACATACAGAATCCTCGCATACATTATCTAATAAAGTTACAAAAAAAAAATTTAATTCAGATTGATTTTTTATCTCTTATTACTTGAAAGATTAACTAACAAATAATTCAAAGTATTATTTTGAAAAAAAAGGCTATTTTTACCACATCATAATCAGAGACAAATGCAAAAGAAAATTTCCTTAGTTTTATCGGGCGGCGGTGCGCGTGGCATTGCACATATTGGTGTTATTCAAGTTTTAAAAGAGCAAGGCTATCAAATACAATCCATAGCCGGCACGTCAATGGGCGCTTTGGTAGGCGGTTTATATGCTAGTGGCGGTCTGGAAAAATTTACCGACTGGCTTGTAAATGCAGATGTTAAGGAGGCTCTAAAAATGCTCGATTTTTCCTTAAAATTACCCGGATTAATTAAGGCTGAAAAAATAATGCGTCAGATTGACAACTTCCTAACAATCAAAGAAATAGAAGAATTACCTATAAAATACACCGCCATAGCTACCGATATTCAATCCTTATCCGAAATAGTTTTTGATTCGGGTAGTCTGTCCAAAGCTATTCGTGCTTCAATAGCAATTCCTTCTGTTTTTACCCCTGTTTTTGATGAAGGCAAAATATTAATCGATGGTGGATTAGTTAACAATTTGCCAATCAATAGGTTAGCAAAAGACGAAACCTTTCCGGTTGTAGCTGTATGCGTCAATGCCGAAGTGCCTATGAGTAAAAAATATAGTGAAATAATGCATCAAAATAAGTCAAAAGAACATTTGGCAAAATTGCAAAAAATAAAGAATCATTTGGCAAAATATATCAATCGTATAGATCATAAAAACAAAAATCATATCGGATATGCCGAACTGATTGACAAATCGATACATTTGATGATCGGGCGTGCTTCACAACAAATTATTCAGCAAAATCCGCCCGAAAAAATTATCAATATTCCACGTGAAATCTGTGGTACTTTTGACTTTTTAAAGGCCGAAAAAATTATTGAAATAGGAAGACAGGCTTGTATTGATGTTTTAAAATAATACAAAATGACTATTTTATCATTACTTTTTAACTCATTTTAAACAATTCCCATTTTTTTCAACAGGAACGAAGCATTCATATTTTGGCAAATTCCGGTTTTGAGTCGATAATCGAAATATAATTCGTCATTGATAATTTCGGCATCAAAAAAGTAGTTTTTAATTTGTTTATAATCATCGGCTAAATCGCAAAGACTTAAATCGTGGGTAGCAATAATACCGGTCGATTTGCTTTGGAGCAGTTTCTCTACAAATTTTTGCGAACCAATGGCTTTATCCTTAGAGTTTGTTCCTTTTAATATTTCGTCCAACACGATAAAATATTCCTCGTTTTGCATTTCGCCCACCATAAATTGCAGGCGTTTTAATTCCGAAAAGAAATAAGATTCGTCCTTGCTTAACGAGTCCTTGGTGCGCATACTTGTAATCAGTTTAATCGGGTGATAATCAAAATGATTGGCGCAAACCGGCAAACCTGTATTTGCCATTACAATGCCCAAAGAAACGGTTCGTAAAAATGTACTTTTGCCAGCCATATTGGCACCGGTTATGATATAAAATTCGTGTTGATTAATGCTAAAATCGTTATCAATTCGCTTAGATTTATCAATTAGCGGATGTGCAAATTGTCTTGCATCAATTGCCGTTCCGCTACTGACAATATTGGGATAGACATAATTTTGATGATTGAAAGAAAAGTTGCCCAGATTGACATAAGCTTCAAAAAAATCGGCTACTTCGAACCAGTTTAACACCTCATTTTTGTGCTTGTCAATCCATTGCTCTAAACGATATGCCATCCATAAATCGTATAAGAAAAAAGCATTGCCTATGAACTTAATTATCAGATTGTTTGAAAATTCCTTTTGTTGATACAACTGCAAAAAATCACCGATATTTTCGACAATATTTTTGCCTTCTGTTACAACAGTTTGCTTTTTTTGTTGCAATATTTCTGATAAAAAAGATTCATTTTCAATCAAAGTGACCAATTGCTTATACGATTGAAACGAAGGTTTAATCAAATCTAATTCTGCCGATAATTTATGTATCTTTTTGGCATATTTGCCTACCAATCCCAAGCCAAAAATCACCCAAACGGTAAATAATTTTGGCGAAATAATATCCATAAAAAAAGCGATAATTACCAAAATTGAAGCTATGGAAAACGCCATACTTCCATAATAAACCGTTTTTTTTGTAAAACTTGTATAACCTTGCATCCAGCCATAAACCTGTTGCGGATTATAATTGCTGCCATCTAATCGGGAGCTAACCATAAAATCTTGTCGCCAATCTGCTTTGCTTGCCAACTCTTTGACCGCTTCTTGTTTTAGGGCAATCTTTTCAATATTATTTGATGTCAATAAATTTGCCAATGCCGATTTACTCGACTGTTTTAGCGACCTGTTCAGGTATTGAAAGAAAGAACTTTGTCCGAACAAGTCAATATCATAAGAAAAATGATGCTCGGGGTTAACAAATTCTTTTCCCGAAGGCAAAAAATCGAATTTTTGTGCTAAAACACGCAATTCAATTTCATTTATATTGATAAATTCTTTGGTTTTGGCAATATCTTGCTTGATATTTTCACTCTTTGAAACCAAATATAAAAAAATCGGAATACCTATGGCGGCAATCAGCAATAAAGCATTCATCGATGTATAATTGCGATAGACAAACAACAGAAGAAGCAAGAAAACAACAAATCTTAAAATACTAACATACAGCGACTTAGATTTTAATCTTGATAATTCCTCACGATAAAAAACTAATTGTTTTTGGTAATATTCTTCTGGATTTTTCATATAAAAAAAACAAATTTCCTGTGCTAAGATAAGCTAAGGAAATTTGTATTATAAATTGATTACTAAAATATTTTTTTATCAGAAATATTAATATCTCTCGACCAATTTGCCTACCAATTCCCTAACAACAGGCTCGGCAGCTTTGGCAGCTTTCAGCACTTCAATATGATTTACCTCTTCGATAAATTCCTCTGTACCAATATCGGTAATTACCGAAATTCCGAACACTTCCATACCCATATGAACTGCCACAATAACCTCCGGCACGGTTGACATACCTACGGCATCGCCACCCATACTACGCACCATTGTATATTCGGCAAGTGTTTCAAAGGTTGGTCCTTGCAAACCTAAGTAAGTACCCTCTTTGATATTAATATTTTTTTCAGCGGCATAAGCCCGTACTACTTGCAACATTTTTTTGCTGTAAGGCTCACTCATATTGACAAAACGAGGTCCAAAACGTTCGTCATTGGCACCGCGCAAAGGATGTTCCGGAAAGAAATTAATGTGATCTTTAATCAACATTACATCGCCAATTTTAAAACTACGATTTACACCACCTGAGGCGTTAGAAACAATCAATTTTTTAATACCCATTTGCCAAAAAACACGTTCTGGAAAAGTAACTTGTTTCATATCATAACCTTCGTAAAAATGGAAGCGTCCGTTCATTGCCAATACTTTTTTGCCGTTTAGGCAACCAAATATTAACGAACCTTTGTGTCCTTTGACCGTTGATACGGGAAAATTAGGAATTTCTTTATACGGAATCTCTTTTTCAATGTTGATATCATCTACCAAACTACCTAATCCGCTACCTAAAACAATGGCATATTCAGGAATATAATCCACTTGTTGTTTTAAATAATTGGCTGTTTCTAATGATTTATCAAACTCGCTTCTCTTTTCTGACATAATCTAAAATTTTATTGTTAAATGCTTCTTTTTCAAATATTTGTGTTTGTATCGGCAGATAATACAGAGGAAAATCTACCAAATGATGCAGTCGGACATAATCTTTTTCGGTGGTCAAAACAATTTTTTTATCGCTTTTTATTTGCTGAAATTGCTTTGTAATTTGCTGTAAATCGGTCTTTGAAAAATGATGATGATCGCTGAATTTTAAAGCCTCAAAATTAATATTTTTTTCTGACAATAACGAATAAATTGCTTGCGGATTTGCAATACCCGTAACTAACAACAGGCTATATTGTTTTAAATCTTGTAATTGCATTTGATTTTTTTCTGAAAAGACATTATGGTCATAAGCAATTGTCGAAAAATAGATATCTTTTTCAAAATACTTCCTGACTTTTTTCTTAATATCTGTTGCCGCTTGCGTATTTAGTTCAAAAGGGCTTTTGGTAACCAAAACCATATCGGCACGTTTTGCCTGATATCTGCACTCGCGCAAATTGCCTACGGGCAAAATGTAATCATTTGTAAACAATTGATTATAAGAGGTTAACATTATATTCAGTCCTGCCTTAATGCCTCTATGTTGCAATGCATCATCAAGCAATATCAAATCGATTTTATGCTTTTGTAAAAGTTTTTGAGCAGCTTCTACCCTACTTGCACAAACTGCCACTACAAGATTCGGAAATTTTTGATAAATCTGAAAAGGTTCATCACCGATTTGTTCGGCAGTCGATTGTTTGTCTGCTACTATAAAACCTTTGCTTTTGCGCTTATATCCGCGACTGATTACGGCAATTTTATAATCGTTTTGCAATAATCTGATAAGATATTCAATCTGTGGTGTTTTGCCCGTACCGCCAACACTTAAATTTCCGACATTAATAATAGGCAAATCAAAGCTTGTAGATTTCTTTAATTGTTTGTCATACAATAAATTACGAATTTCTGTAAGCATTGCATACAAAATAGAAAACGGAAATAATATGTATCGTAATTTATTCAAAAATATTTTAATTTGGGTACAAAGTTACGATTTACACGGCAGATTACATAAAAAAAGCCATCAAAACTATGAATGGCTTTTTTATCAATCAAAATGAATGCTTGGTATGATTTTGCTTGTTTAACAAATCATTTCATATTTGCAATCTGTTTACAACGATGTCAAAATAAACTCTTTGTTTAATCGGCAATTAATTATTTCGTTGTTCAAAATCGTCAACTTCACCTAATCTTTTAATAATCAGATATATAAGTATCGCTATGGTAATGACTCCTATAAACATATATATGTATAAAATTACAGATGGAATTGCATCAAGTTTTGTTAAAAACATTTTATTGAATTTTTACAGCCGTTCCATAGGCTAAAATTTCGGACATTCCTTGCATAATCATAGATGTTGTAAACCGTACATTTACAATAGCATCTGCGCCAAGTCGTTGGGCGTCATCGACCATTCGTTTTAAAGCTTGTTCGCGTGAACGCGCTTGCAGTTTGGTATATTCGCTTACCTCTCCGCCTACAATATTCTTTAATCCTGCAATAAAATCTGAACCAAAATTACGGGCGCGAACCGTGCTTCCGCGTGCTATACCTAAAATCTGTGTTACTTCTTTTCCGGGAATTGTTTCTGTTGATGTAATAATCATATTTATATATTTTTTTTGATTAGTTTTTGAGTGTTAGCTTTTTTAGTATAACGCTTACAATCTTCTTTTGTTACAAATATTTATTTTTTTAAAGCATTATAACCTTCAATCAGTTCATCTACAATTTCGGGATTGGTCAATGTTGAGGTATCACCAAAAGCAGATGAACCTTCGACAATTTTACGCAGAATACGGCGCATAATTTTTCCGGATCTTGTTTTTGGCAAACCTGTAACAAATTGAATTTGGTCAGGTTTAGCAATCGGGCTAATGAGTTTTGCTACTGCTTTTGTAAGTGATTGTCGCAATTCCTCATCTAAATCGGCGGGTTTGTCAGGTACTACTACGTAGGCATAAATTCCTTGTCCTTTGATATTGTGTGGCATTCCGACAACTGCTGATTCTGCCACCAATGGATGTTCATTTAAGGCATTTTCAATTTCTGCTGTTCCCAATCGATGTCCGGATACATTAATAACATCATCTATTCGTCCTAAAATACGATAGTAACCATCTTCATCGCGTTTTACGCCGTCGCCTGTAAAATACAGTCCCGGAAAAGTACTAAAATATGCTTCTTTGTATCGTTTGTGATCGCCCCAAAGTGTGCGCGTTATACCCGGCCAAGGAAAATCAATACACAAATTGCCTTCGATATTGTTTCCATACATTTTTTTGCCCTCATTATCGACAATTACAGGATGAATACCCGGCAGGGGAAGTGTTGCATAAGCAGGTTTTGTCGGAATAATACCTGCCAGCGGACTAATCATAATGCCACCTGTTTCTGTTTGCCACCAAGTATCAACAATCGGGCAACGATTTTTGCCAACGTGATCATGATACCAATGCCAAGCTTCTTCGTTTATAGGTTCGCCTACTGTTCCTAAGACTTTTAGAGTAGGCATTTCGTAATTTTCTACCCATTTTTCACCTTCTGCCAATAAAGCTCTAATGGCTGTTGGTGAAGTATAAAACTGATTTACCTGATGTTTTTCAATGATTTTCCAATACCTGTCAGGCTGTGGAAAAGTCGGAATGCCTTCAAACATCATGGTTGTAGCACCTTCGAGCAAAGGACCGTAAATAATATATGAATGTCCGGTTATCCAGCCAATATCCGCTGCACAAAAATACACATCGTTAGGGCTATATTGAAAAACATTTTTAAAGGTAAAAGCCGTATAAACCATATAGCCGCCTGTGGTATGCAAAACACCTTTGGGCTTACCGGTTGAACCGCTTGTGTATAATATAAAAAGCGGATCTTCTGCATCCATTACTTCCGCTTTGCGTTCAGCTGACGCGTTGCGCATTACATCGTGCCACCAAATATCTCGTCCTTCCAGCATATTTACTTGCTCGCCGGTTCGTTTAACCACTATCATTTTTTCAACACTATCTGACATTTCAAGCGCTTCATCCGAAGTTTTTTTCAAGGGAATAGTTTTATTGCCCCTGTAACCGCCATCGGCAGTAATTAGCACTTTGGCTTGTGCATCGTTGTTTCTGTCAGCGAGCGCTTTGGCAGAAAAACCTGCAAATACAATAGAATGTATTGCGCCTATACGCGCGCATGCCAACATTGCAATAGCCAACTCGGGTATCATTGGCAAGTAAATAGCTACTCTATCGCCTTTTTGTACACCTAAACTTTTGAGCACATTGGCAAATTTGTTAACTTCTATGAATAATTCTTTATATGTATATGATTTACTTGCTTCCTCCGGATTGTTAGGCTCCCAAATAATAGCCTTTTGGTCTCCACGAAGAAATAAATGTCTTTCGAAAATATTTTCGGTAATATTAAGCTTAGCGTCTTTAAACCACTCAACTTTTGGTTCGTTAAAATCCCATTCCAAAGCCTTTGACCAAGTTTTTTGCCAATAAAAAGTTTCGGCAATATTTGACCAAAACCCGACCGGATTGGCAATACTTTTTTGATATTCGTGTAAATAACCGCTAAGTGTTGAAATTTTTGGTATCATAGTTTAATAAATTATATATTTTGCCACACAAGTTAGGTATAAAATCACAAACTACTAATCAATAAATCATCTAAATAGTATAAAATTAAAAATTTAACAGTTTTATTAACAAATTATTCATCTCTAAAAATATTATTTAATGCGTCATTTATCTTTATAAAACTCTAAAAAAAAATGCGTAATTTTGGTATTTACAATTAATTTAATAAAAAATGAGGAAATTTTTCATAGCATTCGTAATAATATACTCACACTCAATATTTTCGCAACAAATAGACCCTCTTTACAAGGGCGACATGCAAACTAAATGGGTAGATTCACTTTACAATTCGATGAGTCTTGAGCAAAAAATAGGGCAATTATTCATGCCGTTTATTCCTTCGGATAATACTGCTCAAAATAAAGCCGACATTAAATACCTGATAGACAGTTTATATGTTGGCAATTTCTTTTTCTTAAAAGGACATCCGCAAGATGAACAACAACTCAATAATTTTGTACAATTACAGTCTAAATATCCAGTAATTACTGCCATTGATGCCGAATGGGGATTGGCAATGCGTTTAGATTCGACGCCGCGTTTTCCTTGGAATATGACTTTGGGCGCTATACAAAATGACAGCATTATCTATCAAATTGCAAGACGCATAGGTAAGCATACAAGGGCTGTCGGGTTTCAAATGAATTTTTCGCCGGTTATTGACATTAATACCAATCCGGACAATCCTATTATTGGCAATCGCTCTTTTGGTGAAGATAAAGATAATGTATCTCGAAAAGGATTTATGATGATGAAAGGTTTGCAAGACGAAAATATCTTAACAACCGCCAAACACTTCCCCGGTCACGGTGACACAAGTCAAGACTCACATAAAACTTTACCTTCGGTCAATTTTGATTACAATCGTATTCAGAAGGTCGAGCTTTACCCATATAAACAACTAATACCCAAAGGATTGACAGGTATTATGGTGGCACATCTAAATATTCCTTCGGTCGAATTTATGGGCTTGCCTACAACACTTTCGTACCGAGTTGCAACAAACTTATTAAAAGAACAATTGCAATATAGCGGGCTCATTATCACCGATGCTATGAATATGAAAGGCGTTGCCAATTATGCACCTTCCGGCGTGGCTGATTTGCAGGCATTTTTAGCAGGAAACGATATCTTATTGGGTACGGTAGAAATGAAAAAAGCTACTACTGACTTTAAGAATGCTTACCAAAAAGGTATAATTTCGGAAGAACGATTGGCATATTCTGTCAAAAAAATATTGAAAGCCAAATATTGGGCAAGTTTAGAACAATGGAAACCGGCAGAAACACAAAATTATTATCCAACAGTAAAGGATAGCGTGCTTAATCAAATTGCTTATGAAAATGCCATTACATTAATCAAAAATGAAAAGAATATTTTACCTATTAAAAATGTTGCACAGAAAATTGCATATGTTCAAATAGGTAATGCATCCGCCGCTACATTTTACAAGTACTTGAACAAATATACACAAGTCGATAAAATATATATTCATAACTCAAAAGAAATTGAGCAGAAATTAAAGGATTACGATTTGGTAATTATCGGCTATCACAAGTCGTCGGCTACGCCTTGGAAACCTTTTAAATTCAGTAGCAGTGAGAAAAAATTACTCAAGCAAATTTGTCAAGCAAAACCAAGCATTGTCGATATATTTACTTCGCCATACGCCCTGATTAACATTGCTGACGATTTGCAAGCAAAGGCTATCATAATATCGTATCAAAACGATTGGTATCCGCAAGTAATCTCGCCTCAAATGATTTTTGGCGCCTTAGATTTTAAGGGAAAATTGCCTGTAAGTATCAGCAAAAAATTTACTGTTAACACCGGTATTAGCACACATAATATACAACGACTTTCGTATGGTTTTCCGGAGCAAGTTGGTATGAACAGTCACAAACTCAAACGCGTAGATTCCTTAATGCAATTTATGATGGACACTTTGGCATCACCCGGCGGTGTAGTTTTAGCGGCGCGCAAGGGTAAAGTGATTTTTGAAAAAGCCTACGGATACCAAACTTATGACAAGAAACGCAAGGTAGAAACAACTGATTTATACGATTTAGCCTCCGTTACCAAAGTAATGGCGGCTACAACCCTAATGATGAAGGCTTACGATATGAAAATGTATCGTTTAGATGACAAATTGGGCAAGCTGATGCCCTTGCTAAAAGGCAGTAATAAAGATACAATTACGGTAAAAGAAGCGCTGTCGCACTACGCTAAAATCAAATCTTGGATACCGTTTTATATTGAAACGCTTGACAAGCGAAAAAAGCCAATGAAGAAATTCTATCAGAATAAATATTCTCCTGAATTTAGCATAGAAGTAGCCAAAAATTTATATCTAAAAAATGATTATCTAAATCATCTGTGGGATACTATTGCCAGCGTACCACAATACGAAAAACTTAAATATGTTTATAGCGGATTGCCCTTCTACCTATTTAGAAAATACATTGATGACAACTTGCATAAACGTATGGATCAAGTTCTAAATGAAGAGTTTTACAAGCCTATTGGCGCCAATACGGTAACATTTAGACCTTTGGAAAAATTTTTGCCGGAAAGAATAGCACCAAGCGAAAAAGACGCATATTATCGTCATCAAATATTGCGTGGATATGTTCACGATATGGGAGCAGCTATGCTCAATGGCGTATCGGGCAATGCAGGTTTATTTGGCAATGCCAACGACTTGGCAAAGCTGATGCAAATGCACCTAAACGAAGGCATATACGGAGCCAAAAGATATATTTCGAGTGCAACAGAACGCAAGTTTAATCATCGCTATTTTGCCAAAGACAGTGTGCGTCGCGGATTGGGTTGGGACAAACCGCAATTTAAAGGCAAACCCGGACCTACTTTTGAAGAAATATCGGCAAAAAGTTTTGGACATCAAGGCTTTACAGGCACAATGGTTTGGGCAGACCCCGAAGAAGAAATTGTCTATATTTTCTTGTCAAACAGAACATATCCGACAATGAAAAACAAACTGATGTATAAACTCAATTTTAGAAGCGAAGTGCACAGACGTATTTATGAAGCTATTATCAATCCAAAACACGATTATCATAATCATAGCACAATTGATCCGTATGAATATTGGAAAAAAAAGGAAAAAAATTAAAATTTAGCCATATTAGACAAAATGAAATAAAAGATTTCTTTTGCTAAACACCTACATATCAAATTGTTACAACTTTGGCACGACATTTGTATTATATCTGTCATAACCAACAAAAACAGGATGATATGAAAACTATTGAAATTTACACAAGTTTAAAAAAGAAATCAGTTGAACTAATGTCGAAAGGATTTTTTGATGAGTATTTTAACACTTTGATGCAACTGGCCAAATTAGAAAAACAAATTCGTATCGAAAACTTTGTAGGCGAAATGCCATTATATAACTAATAAACAACAACAACAAACACAATACATTAAACTATCATTAAAAAAGTCTGCTAATTTTTTAGCAGGCTTTTTTTTTATTAAAGCTCATCTGTTTTCTCATAATAATGTGCTAAATTCGTAGTTCGAAATAAAATGGAATGAATATGATAGCAAAAAGAAAACAAAAAGATTGGAACAATATCAAAACTAATGATTCTTGGCAAATATTTAAAGTAATGTCCGAATTTGTTGAAGGTTTTGAAAAATTGAATAAAATTGGTCCTTCGGTAACTATTTTTGGTTCTGCCAGAACAAAACCGGGTACAAAACATTATAAATTGGCACAAAAAGTAGCTAAGAAATTAGCAAAAGCCGGCTTCGGAATTATTACAGGCGGTGGTCCCGGCATTATGGAAGCTGCAAATAAAGGTGCGCAGAAAGGCAATAATGCTTCGACAGGATTAGGAATAAATTTACCATTTGAACAAGGCGCAAACCCATTTATTGATCACGATAAATTGGTCGAATTTAACTACTTTTTTGTCAGAAAAGTAATGTTTGTCAAATATGCACAAGCATTTGTAGTGATGCCCGGAGGCTTTGGTACCCTTGACGAGCTTTTTGAAGCCATCACGCTTATTCAAACCAAAAAAATTGATAGATTTCCGGTTATTTTATTCGACACAAAGTTTTGGGAGGGACTTATTGACTGGATAAAAGAAACCCTGCAAGATGAGTATGGCTATATAAGTCCAAATGATTTGGATCTTATTCATCTAACCGATGACCCCGATGAAGTACTTACAATTATAGAAGATTTCTATAAAAAACAAAATCTAAGTCCGAATTTTTAATTTTTTTTAAACAAACAAAATACTTTTGATGAAATATTTATACGGATATATTATTATCCTATTACTAAGTTTGTCATCTTACGGACAAACTCAAATTAAAGTAATGACTTACAATCTGTTACATTATCCTGACGGCGTAGAAAATGTAGATAGAAAAGACCATTTACGATACATTTTAAACGATTATCAACCCGATATATTTATGGTTTGCGAACTTGAAACAGCTGCCGGTGCAGATGAGATTGTAAATTATTGTTTACAAACTCCTGATCAACGATATACGGCGGCTACTTTTACACCTAATCACTCGGGCTATTACGCTTTGCAACAGATGCTATATTTTAACTCACAAAAATTTGAATTATTAAATGAAACCTACTTGACTACTTACGTTCGGGACATTAATCATTACACTTTGAAACTACGTACGCAAGTGCCCGACACTATTGAAGTTTACGTAGCACATTTAAAGGCAAGCGGTGGATCAACTAACGAAAACGAACGATTGGATATGGTCAACGTAATGACCAATGATTTGCAAAACATTCCTAGTAGCCATTTTGTAATTTTTGCCGGTGATTTTAACTTATATAATTCAGACGAGCCGGCTTTTCAAGAAATAATTGACCCTACAAATGCAATTGTTCTTAAAGACCCGATTAATTTGTTAGGCAGCTGGCACAACAATTACAACATTCGCCAATATGTAACGCAATCTACCCATACTAATGGAGGTGACGACTATGTTGGTGGCGGTTTAGACGACCGTTTTGATTTTATTATGCTTTCAGAGAATCTGTTTAACAACAGTCACTTACAATATGTAAACAATACGTACAAAGCTTTTGGCAACAATGGTACTTGTTATAATGATGCAATTAACGACAATAACTGTGCAGGCAGCGATTACAGCTTTGAATTACGAAACCATTTATTTATAATGAGTGATCATTTACCTGTTGTTTTAACACTCGAAAGCAATCAAAATTTAGATATTCCTGAGGTTTTATTAACTAATAATTGTTATATAATCGGAAGTAATATCGTTAGCAAACAATTGCGTATATTTACCAAAAATTTATCCGGAGTAGCACTACAAATTTACAATAATTTAGGGCAAAGCATCATTCAACAAAAAAATTATAACAACAACACTGCTATCGATGTGTCCGGTTTGTCAAATGGTGTATATTGGGTAAAAATTGCATACTTAAATCATATAGAAATATTAAAGTTTGTTAAAACAGATTAAACATATCATCATTTTGTACTTCGGGCTGACCGCTTATCAATCCGCTGGGCAAATTTTGGTACAAAATCAGCAAATTGAGATTGTTTTTGATAGCATTACGCAAAAATTACATATAAAACAAAAATGTGACATTGTCAATAAAACAAGTAGCAAGATAGATAGCATCTATTTTTATGCTTGGGCAAATGCATATAAAAATAAAAAAACAGTCTTAGCCAAACGCTTTATCGAAAATTATGATTTAAAATTTCATTTTACCCGTAAAAAAAATCGTGGTTATATCGATATTAATAAGATTGAAATAGATCGACAAGGCAGTTTGCCCTATACTTTTCTGAAAAATCAGGTTGATATTTTAAAAATTAATTTAAAAAAAAGTATCAAAGCAAAAGAGCAATTTTCTATAAAATTTGATTACTATTTATATCTGCCTCACAGCAAGTTTACCGGTTTTGGTATTGACAAAAAGAACAATATCCTGCTACAATATTTTTATTTTACGCCTGTGCTTCCCGGACGTTTTTACAGTCATAAAAATTTAGATGACTTACCCGAAAAACCTACAAATTTCAAAATCAAATTGACAAATTTTCCGAGAGAAAGTAAGGTTATATCAAATTTAAATGACAATCAGAATATTTTGGAAGCGACAAAAACGACTAATCCTGTAATATATATAGGTACAAAAAACTTTTTTGAACACAAATCAAATCAAGTAGATCTACATATTTTTGATAATCATTCGAAAATCTCAGCTACTGAAAAAACGAAGCGCATAAACAAAATAATGACATATATTCGTCAAAATTTTGGAGAATTTTCTCAAAACAACATCATTATTAGTGAAAAAGATTTAAAAAACAATAAGGTTTACGGTTTAAATTTACTTCCAAAATTCATCAATCCTTTTCCAAAAGAATTAGTTTGGGAAATGAAGATTTTGCATCAAATAAGCATCAAATTTGCCGAAAAAATACAAATTGATAAACGAAAATATCCCTGGATTGTTCAAGGGATATCGGCATATATCGAATATCAATATTACAAAACATACCATCCTGATTTAAAACTATTCGGACGCGTATCCAATTGGAAACTTATGCAGTTTTATTATGCCTCACAAGTAAATCTGACCGAAAAATACCCTTGGATATATCTGTATATGGCGCGAATGAATAAAGATCAGAGATTAAACAAAAGTTTAGATTCACTTTCTAATCTTAATCTTTCTGTTGCCAATCCCTACAAATCAGCATTGGGTTTTGTAATGCTAAAAGATGAAATGAAAAGTGGTGAGTTTGAACAAAAATTGAAATATTTTTATAATTACGGCGTCAAAAGCGAAGTTAATGATAGTATTTTCTTCAAGATATTTGATATAAACAATCAGCATCAATGGTATAAAAAGTATATAAACAGCCGTGCAAAATACGATTATAAAATCAGCAAACATCATAAAACAGAGGACTCTATTTATGTAAAAATTATTCAAAAAGAAAAAAATGCCATTCCTACAAAAATATACGGACTGCGAAATGATACGATAGTCTGGCAAAAACAGTTTTCTGCAATAACAAATGATACAATTATCGGCGCACCTACTAAGCTCGATATAATTGGGCTCAACTATTTTAACAACTATCCGGAACTGCAAACATACAATAATTACATCAGGACAAAATCGTGGGCGGGATTAAACAAAGCCTTGCAGATTAGGTTATACCAAGATTTTGACAATCCGATGAAAAATCAATTATTCATCAATCCGTATATAGAATACAACTATTATGACGGCATACAAATCGGCGGACAGATAATGAATGAAAGTGCCTTACATAATCATTTATTTTATAGTATCTCACCCGTTTTTGGCACCAAAAGCAAACAAATTACAGGCAGTTTTGGCGTTTCGTATCATCAATACTTTGAAAATTTTAAACCTTACGCGCTACTATATGGTTTTAATACCAGATACTATCACTACGATCACGACTTAAAGTACACCAGAATTAATCCGTATTTTGTCATCAAGAACAGAAATAAACATATCAGAAAAAGACAAGGTTCTAATATTTTGTTACAATATTTGTCTGTTGACAAAGAAGTAAAGACAGTAAAAACAGAAGCAGACAGCTATCAAGTGTTCAATATTAAATATTCGTATTTTGATGTAAATGTGATTAAAGACTTGTTTTACAGTACCGATTTACAATTTTCGGATAAATTTGGAAAACTATCAACAAAACTTAGATATCGATTTTTAAGCAACAAAAACAGACAATGGGATTTTAGAATTTATGCCGGATATTTTTTATATAATCACACACAAAGCGATTATTTTTCGTTTGCATTAGACCGCCCTACCGACTATTTGTTTCAATACAATTATTATGGTAGATCGGAAAGCAGCGGAATATTTCATCAACAATTTATTTGGGCGGAAGGCGGATTTAAAACATTCTTTGACGACCAATTTGCCAACGAATTTTTGATAAGCAATAATATAAATATAGGCATCTGGAAATGGTTTAATTTGTATGGCGATATTGCACTCAAAAAGAATAAAGCTGAGAAAGCAAAATTTTATTACGACACAGGGCTTAGAATAAATTTGGTGCAAGATTATTTTGAAGTGTTTTTTCCTGTATATTCAAGCTTAGGTAACGAATTAAAACAAACCGATTATCATCAAAAAATTAGATTGGTTTTTTCGATAAACTTAGAAGAATTGTTTGATATGTTTAAACGCGGTTGGTATTAAAAACAAAATGATATGAAACTCAAAACAAAAGATTTGAATATTGGTTATGGCGATAAAATATTGTTACAAAATATCAATTTTGAAGCAAATTCGGGCGATTTTATTGCAATTATCGGTAAAAATGGTAGTGGCAAATCAACTTTATTAAAAACTTTGGGTAATATTTTGCCTAAAATATCGGGTGATATCGTATTAGATGATCAGAATCTAGACAATATAGAAAATTTAGAAAAATCGAAGTTAATTAGTATTGTATTGACCGAAAAAATAGACATACCGTTGTCAGTTCAAGAAGTTTTACAACTAGGCAGACAAGCATACAGCGATTATTTTGATAGATTATCTGCAAAAGATTATGAGATTATTGATACTGTTAGTGCTGAATTAGAATTAACAGATTTATTGACACGACCGATACAACAATTAAGCG
>CAZSBI010000174.1:0-2750 GCA_964604735.1 uncultured Flavobacteriaceae bacterium
ATTAATAACATTTCAGGATTAGGAACCTTGTTTATTAAAAAATCATTGGCTACTACCATTGCCAAATTTTTATATAAATTTTCTCAAAAAAAAGCAACCACTGTTTTTTTTCAAAATAAATATGATCAAGAATTATTTATCAAAGAAAATTTGGTTCAAGCAAACAAAACAAGGCTTATTCCGGGTTCCGGTGTAAATACACAAATTTTTCATCCGAAAAAAAATACCAACTCAAATAATAAAGCATTTGAATTTTTGTTTATTGCCCGTTTAATTAAGGATAAAGGCTTGATGGAGTATTTAGAAGCTGCTAAGATATTGAAAAACAAATATAAAGAAAAAATTGTTTGTAGCATCTTGGGGCCTTTTTATCAAGCCAATGAAACAGCCATAACGCCGGAGGAATTAGAGGTTTGGGTAAAAAACGGGATTGTCAACTATTTAGGCGAAACAGATGAAGTTGTACAAGAAATAGCTCATGCCGATAGTATTGTGCTTCCTTCTTACCGCGAGGGTCTTTCAAAAGTACTTATTGAAGCATCTGCCATGGCAAAACCCATAGTAACTACAAATGTGCCGGGCTGCAAAGATGTAGTTTTAGATAATTATAACGGATTTCTTTGCCAAGCAAAAAACAGTAGTGACTTAGCAAATAAAATGGAAAAAATGTTTCTGCTTAATAAAGAAGAAATTAACAAAATGGGAGAAAATGCACGTAAAAGAGCACTTGATATTTTTGATGAAAGAAAAATTATAGCTATTTACACAAAAGAAATAAATCAAATTTTACAAATATGATACTAAACTATATTATTATAAGTTTTTTACTACTTACACTAACTTACGCATATTACATTTATGCCATAAAGACCAAAATTCTTGACACGCCTTCTGCTAGAAGTTCTCATAGCATACCAACAGTACGTGGCGGTGGCATTGTGTTTTTTATGGCTGTTTTATTATATTTTATCAGGCAATTCAATATTGATTATCCTTTTTTTCTTTCCGGATTTATCATTCTTTCAATTATAGGATTTATTGATGATAAAAAAAATTTAAGCCCAAAAACACGCTTCCCTTTCCAATTAATCGCTATTGCTTTAATACTATACGAAGCGGGTCTGTTTTCTCATACAATTCCGTTAGTGTTACAATTGATAGGATTTATTGTAGCAGTTGGATTTATCAATGCTTTTAATTTTATGGATGGGATTAACGGTATTACCGGTTTTTATACACTGGCAATTATATTACCATTATTAAGTTTAAACTATAATAATCATATTTTTAATAATGATTTCTACTATTATACCATCATAGCAGTTATCATTTTTGGTTTTTATAATTTTAGAACAAAAGCTCTTATGTTTGCAGGTGATATTGGCTCTATGTCATTGGCAGCTCTTATTCTTTTTTGGTTAAGCAAGACCATCATACAATTAAACAGTCCCGTATTACTTGCTTTTGTAGTTATTTATGGAGTTGATAGCGCCTTAACTATTATAACTAGATTAAAAAAGAAAGAAAAAATATTCGAAGCACACAGGCGTCATTTATATCAAAAATTTGTAGATATTTGGCGTTGGCCACACATCAAAATTGCTTTTTTATATACTATCATCCAATTGATTATTAGCTTTTTTGCTTTAAATCTTATACATATAAAAATCTGCTATCAAACATTGGTAGTTGGTGGAATATATCTACTGTTTAGTATTATCTATTTTTTGTTCCAAAATTATTTTAATAAAATATCATAAATATTAGGGCTGTATTTTCATAATTTATTATAATATATCAGTTATAAGTTTGTAACAGAATGTTTTTAATTGGCTCTGCTGTTAAAATAAGTGGGGGAATTGAGTATGTCGTGGGTACCCTCCGGGAAATAAAAAAACAACAAGGCGCTTATCCAAATCGAAAAATTTGTCTGATTTTTGCGGTTTAGAGCGAGAGACACGTAAAAAAACGACTTTCTTTAATTTAAATGTAAAAACAACCGCCTACCGGAAAAAAGTCGCCACTTTTTGACAACTTGCGAAATGATGATTACATTTGCAAAAACTATTAACTGAAAATTAAACGGATTTTGCAGAAAACAATTTTGCAAGAATTAAAAACGGGAAAAATACTTGAAATATAGAAGCGCAACGGCAAGCTATACGCTTTTGAGTTTAAAATGAATACGCTAAAAAAAACGAAAATTTCCAACGCCTTCAAGCAAGCTTATCCCGATGCGGAATTTCAAATTATAACACCTGAAAATTATTATGAATTTATAAGTCCTAAAATATGAAACAAAACAAAATATGGCTTTCCTCTCCGCACATGGGAGGCAACGAGCAAAAATACGTGCAAGAAGCTTTTGATACCAATTGGATAGCTCCTTTGGGTCCCAATGTCAATGCTTTTGAACAAGATTTGCAAGACTATTTACAACAAGACGTGTATGTCGCCGCATTGAGTTCCGGAACGGCAGCACTGCATTTGGCACTCAAACTCGCCGGGGTGTCGCAAGGGGATGCCGTATTGTGTCAGAGTATGACTTTTTCGGCTTCCGCCAATCCCATCGTCTATGAAAATGCCGTTCCGGTATTTATCGACAGTGAACCGGATACGTGGAATATGTCACCGGAATTGTTGGAACAAGCTGTAAAAGAATACCTTGCCAAAGGACAAAAACCCAAAGCCATTATTGCCGTTCACCTCTACGGTATGCCGGCTAAAATGCCGGAAATTATGGAGATTGC
>CAZSBI010000175.1:0-8782 GCA_964604735.1 uncultured Flavobacteriaceae bacterium
GGTGACGGTATCGTTGATTCAAAAGATAACTGTCCTGATGTTGCAGGTTTAGTTGAGTTTAACGGTTGCCCTGATACTGATAAAGACGGTGTTATCGATTCAAAAGACGATTGTCCTAATGTAGCAGGAGTTGTTGCTTTAAACGGATGTCCTGATACTGACGGTGACGGTATTGCTGACAAAAATGACAAATGTCCAAAAGTAGCCGGTCCAAAAGCTAACAATGGATGTCCTTACGCTGATACTGACAAAGACGGTGTATTAGACAAAGATGACAAATGTCCAAAAGTAGCCGGTACAAAAGCTAACAAAGGTTGTCCTGAAGTTACCAAAGAAGTACAAGCTAAATTGAACGAATATGCAAAAGTAATCTACTTTGATTCAGCAAAAGCTACTTTCAAAAACAAAACTATTGCAACACTTGATGCAATTGTTGTAATCATGAAAAAATACCCTACTGCTAAATTTAATATAGAAGGTCATACAGATAGTCAAGGTAGTAATAAATTTAACCAAGCTTTATCTCAAAAAAGAGCACAAGCAGTTGTTGATTACTTACGCAACCACGGTGTTAACTCTACAATGAATGCTGTTGGTTATGGCGAAGACAAACCTATTGCTTCTAACAGAACAAGAGCAGGAAGAGCTAAAAACAGAAGAGTTGAAATTAACTTAGTAAAATAATTAAGTAATTTTATATTATAAAAAACGTCCCGAAAAATTCGGGACGTTTTTTTATGCTAATAATTTATTTGAAATCATTTCTTATTCTCCAAAATTGCCGCTCTGCGTTTCTTGCCGTCTATTAACACTTTTAGAGGCTCGTTAAAACGAACATGTTTATAATACTTTGTTTCGTTAATCAAAGTAGCTGCATTGAGCAAATCATAATTTATTGCCTTCGGATTTTTATCCAGAAAAACTGAAAGATATGAAATATTCATTGTCGTTAAATTATGAAAAAAATGCGAGCCTGATGAAGCATCTAAGGGAAAGCCATCTAAACTTGTTTCTATTATCACTTTTGCGTTAGAAATATGTGTCCAATTGACCGGAATACCAATAAATCGATCTCTGGTACCCCAACGACCCGGCCCAATTAATATATATTTTTTCTGACCAAAATTTTGATTGATTTGGTCTATCTCTATTGCCATTTCCATTGTTTCGGTCTTGTTAAACACTTCATTCTTTACAAAAACCACATCCGAAATATTATTAATTACGCCATTTCCCATTGATTTTTCGGCATATAAAATAAGTTTCTCTTTATCGAGCTCTTCCGGTTTAAAAGTATGATCTTCAGCAGGCATCAATAAAGGCTTTACTTGCAAAATATAAAAAGTTGCGTCACCCTCTTCATCCGGCGATAAATCTACGGCAAACTCTATTTCGACAGGTGTGTCAAAAGCTTGTTTCAAACTATCTAACACATCTTGAATCATTTCGGGCAACGGAATATATTCATTTTGCAAAATACTGGCAAAATTACTCACCAACACACCTCCTTCATCGACACCCGGATACATTATATCATTATTGTAGTCATAGGTTGATACTAAATGAGTTAAGGTACCATGCGGAATTGCATCGTACAAATCAATCTTTTTGATGGCCGAATAAGCCCCTTGCAACAAATCAATGTTTGGCTTTTTTAAATCTACGGCATAAAAATATTTTTGACTTTGTTTGATTTGATCTTGCAAAGAGTTTAATTGTATTTTTGGATATTTAGGTGCAAATCTGTAAGCGCTTTCTCCCTCAACTACATAAGAACCTAAACCGACTGCAATTACTGCAAAACCATCTTTTGGTTTCATTGATGCAAACGGATAATAATTATACGATTGCGCCACACCACTAATGTCAGGATAATACACATCATCATGCTTGCGCCCCACCAGTTCTTGTAAGACAATTGACATTTTTTCATCTCCTAATTTGTGATCAAGTGCACGAGCATAATTGACCGCAATATTAGAAAAAGTTGAAGCGTAAACCAATTTTATTGCGTCAATTAATTGTTGTAAACGTCTATTTTTTTCGTGATGATTATTCGGAATAATATAGGTTTCGAAAATACCCGCAAAAGGTTGTGTTAAACTATCTTCAAACAAACCTGATGAACGAACCGCCAAAGGTTTTTTGTAGCAATCTAAAAAACCATCTAGTTTTTGCACTAGCTCATTTGACAATCTGGCTTTTAAAAACTTTTTATTGACCTGTTCATCTGTCAAATTTTTTTCTTTTAGAATTTGCAAATTATTGTCCAAAATAAAATTACTAAACTCTTCGGCGCCAATGATTGCCGTGCGAGGCATTTTTATTTTTAATCCTTCGAGATGCGACGCCAAATCTGTTTTATACAACAATGAATTGATAAAGGCAAGCCCTCTGCCTTTGCCTCCGTAGGCGCCGTCAGAAAGCAATAAAATATTTTTTTCGTTGCTACAATCAGCGTCCTCCCAAGGTACAACTTTTCCTTGTGGTTTCTCATCGCGATATGCTTTGAGCATTTTTAATATATAGTTCCTGATTTCTTCTACATCTTTAAAATGTGATGATTTTTTGGCTCCTAATATTTTTGCCAATTGAATTTCTGAACGCGCCATTAACCAAAGTGAAAAATCATCGCGTTTGGCATGAAATTCTATACTTTCTTCGGGAATTCTTTTTATAATCTTTTCAAATTCCTTTAATGTTGTTGCTTTTTCAATAACATTTCCTTCCTTATCTCTAAAAATAAAATCGCCAAAACCTATTTTTTGTGTAACATGATAAATTAATTTTTGATATAGATCCTCATCAGATTTATCTATAAAAGTCAGGCAACGATTTTCAGCTACTGCTTTTTGTTTTTTGTCTGATGATAAAACTATGGTAGGAAGATTTTTCTTAATTTTTGTTATTTCGTCAATAAGCTGGAAGCCTGTATCCGATGCTATTTTACCGTTTTTTGGAAATTGCACATCGGTAATCATTACAAAAATATTGTCTTTAAATTTGTGAAACAATTCGAGTGCTTCTTCATAATTGGTAGCCAATAAAATTTTGGGTCTCGCTCTTAATTTCAAGACTTTGTATAACTTATCCATCTTGATTTCGTCAATAATTTTATTGGTTTGTTTAAAAATGATTTTGTATAAATTATTGAGATAATTAGAGTAAAAAATGGGGTTATCTTCGACCACTAAGACCATTCTGACCGAAGCCAATTTACTATCATTTTCGGCGTTTCTTCTATCCTCTAAATGTTTAATCATTGAGAAGAACGTGCGCGACTCGCCGTCCCAAACAAAAATTTTATCGTAATTTATTTCTTGTTTCTTTTTTTCTAAAAACTTGATATGATTCGTATTATTCAGCAAGATAAATATAGGCAAATCGGGGTATCGTTGCTTTATTTTTTGAATAATACGTAAAGGACGTTGCTTGTTAAAGCCAACCGTTACGATAACCATATCAATATTTTTTATTTCAAGTTGTTCAAGCGTTTCTTCGGTCGAGTAAACTCCTGTAATTCTAGGTAAAGATGTCAAATTCATCTTGCCGTAATCGTACAACATTATTTCGGAAAATTTTCCTTCTTTGTTGATCGAAAAGGCATCATACAGATTTGAAACCAGTAGTATTTCCTTCACTTTAAACTTATTCATATCGTGATAGATGTCACGCATACGACTATCTCTGTTCAGATAATTTTGCAATAATTCTTTTCTTTTCCTCATTCTCATTATTTTGAATAGTCAAATTTAATCAAAAAAAACGGTGCTAAAAAATTTCAGCACCGTTTTTAAATGTTTATTATGGATTTGTTAGACAATTCCTTGTGCTAACATAGCATCGGCAACTTTTACAAAGCCGGCAATATTTGCACCTTTTTCATAATCGACCCAACCGTCATTGGTTTTGCCAAATTTAACAGCATTTTCATGAATACTTTTCATGATTTCTTTCAATTTAGCATCTACCTCTTCGCTAGTCCAGTTATAACGCATAGAGTTTTGGCTCATTTCTAAACCGGAAACGGCTACACCACCGGCATTAGATGCTTTTCCGGGTGAATATAAAATTTTGGCTTCTTTATATACTTTAATGGCATCGGGAGTCGAAGGCATGTTTGCGCCCTCTACTACTGCCATTACGCCGTTAGCTATAAGTTGTTTGGCATCTTCTACTTGCAATTCGTTTTGTGTAGCACAAGGCAATGCGATATCAACTTTTTGTTCCCAAGGTTTTTTACCTGCATAGAAAGTAGCTTCGGGGAATTGTTCTGCATAAGGAGCAACAACATCGTTATTGGTTGCTCTTAAACGCAATAAATAATCTATTTTCTTACCTGTGATACCTTCCGGATCATATATATATCCGTCAGGACCGGAGATAGTAACTACTTTGGCGCCTAACTGACCTGCTTTGGTGATAGCTCCCCAAGCTACATTACCAAAACCGGAAACAGCAACAGTTTTGCCTTCGAGTGTTTCGCCTTGTGTTTTTAACATTTGCTCAGCAAAATATACAACACCAAATCCGGTTGCTTCGGGACGAATTAACGAACCTCCCCAAGCTAAACCTTTACCGGTAAGTACACCTGAAAAATCTTTTGTCAATCTTTTGTATTGACCGAACAAGAAACCTATTTCACGTCCACCAACACCAATGTCACCTGCCGGCACATCAATATTTGGTCCAATATGACGGTATAATTCAGTCATAAAAGATTGTGCAAAACGCATTACTTCGGCGTCAGATTTTCCTTTGGGGTTAAAATCAGAGCCACCTTTACCACCACCCATTGGCAATGTAGTTAAGGCATTTTTAAAAATTTGTTCAAAACCTAAGAATTTTAAAATACTTTGGTTTACAGTTGGATGAAAACGCAAGCCGCCTTTATAAGGTCCAATAGCAGAATTGAATTGGATTCTGTAACCGCGATTTACTTGAATTTCACCTTTGTCATCAACCCATGGTACTCTAAAAGAAATAGCTCTTTCGGGCTCAATCATTCTTTCTAACAATTTTTTGCCTTGGTACTTGGGATTTTCAGCAATGTAAGGAATAATAGCTTCGGCTACTTCTTTTACTGCTTGCAAAAATTCAGGTTCATTAGTGTTACGCATTTTAGCGTATTCCATGAAATTATCAATTTGTTCTTGATATTTATTTTTCATTGTGATTTGTTTTTATAAAATTGAATTTTTAATTTTTAATAGTCCAAAAATATACATTTTTATCAAAAAACAAGGTGTATTTATGTCTTTTTTTAATTTTTTGAAAATTATTTTTTGCAAAAGTGACATATATCATATAGCTCGTTAGTGAAATATCTGCAATAAATAAGCTTAATATTTAAGATAAACACAAAGTATTTTT
Source organism: uncultured Flavobacteriaceae bacterium (assembly GCA_964604735.1). Lineage (GTDB taxonomy): Bacteria > Bacteroidota > Bacteroidia > Flavobacteriales > Flavobacteriaceae > WGBX01. The sequence continues at coordinate 5,374 of CAZSBI010000175.1, forward strand.
TAGCAATTGAAGACTATTTATAATAAATGCTTAAATATGAACAAAATGTTCAAAAAAATTGTAATTTTGATGTTTTAAACATTCTAAACGACAATGGAAAAAGACAAATTAAAAAGACATGATTTAGCCTATCTGAAAATGGCTGTTGAATGGGGCAATTTATCCTATTGTAAACGTCGAAAGGTTGGTGCATTAATCGTAAAAAATAAACGCATTATTTCTGATGGATATAACGGCACACCAAGTGGTTTTGAGAATGTTTGCGAAGACGAAGAAGGACAAACCAAATGGCATGTATTGCACGCCGAAGCCAATGCTATTACCAAAGTTGCCGCTTCTACACAAAACAGTCAAGGCGCCACACTTTATGTTACACTTTCTCCTTGTAAAGAGTGTAGCAAACTGATATATCAGGCAGGTATAAAACGCGTTGTTTATTATGATGAGTATAGAGATACAACCGGTATAGATTTTTTAAAAAAAGCAGGCGTTCAAGTTGACAGAATAACCGAATTAGACAACACAAAATGAATCATAAAAACAAAGCATTATACAGCCTATTGATAGGCATAGCCATCATTGCCGGAATCTTGTTGGGGCAAAAACTCAACTTTGAAAACCATAGCAATAGGTCTTTTGGATATACCGAAAAAGATAAAATTGATAATTTATTAAGGTATATCAACGATGAATATGTAGATACGGTAAATACCGACAGTATCGTCGATGCCGTAATCAACGATATTATGAATAATCTTGATCCGCATTCGGTATATATACCCAAGAAAGAAGTAGCGCAAGCCGACGAAGAACTAGATGGAGAATTTGTTGGCATTGGTGTGCTTTTTCAACAATACAAAGATACTTTTACAGTAATTCGCCCTTTAGATAACAGCCCCGCAAAACGTGCCGGTATTAAAGCGATGGATAGAATACTAATGGTAGAAAATGACAGTTTATTCGGCAAAAATATCGACATTACGGAAATTTCAAAAAAAATAAAAGGAAAATTAAACACCACTGTTAAACTAAAAATATATCGCAAAAATATTGATAGTATTCTTGACATCAATGTAACTAGGGACGAAATTCCTCTGATTAGCGTCCCCGCACATTATATGATTAATGACACACTTGGTTTTATCAAAATAAAAACCTTTTCGGCAAGTACTTATGACGAGTTTGACAAAGCAATCAAAGAGCTAAAAACACAAGGCATGACTGCCCTTATTCTAGACCTACGCGACAATACCGGCGGATTGCTCAAACAAGCCGATTTAATTGCCGATGAATTTTTGCCCAACGGTAAAATGATTTTCTATACCAAGGATAAAAAAGGTAATATCAAAAAAGTGGCTGCAACTGCTCGCGGTCAATTTGAAAAAGGAAAAATATTTGTGTTAATCAACGAAAATTCTGCCTCTGCCAGCGAAATTGTAACAGGTGCTTTGCAAGACAACGATAAAGCTACCATTATTGGTCGGCGTTCCTTCGGCAAAGGACTTGTGCAACGCGAAATGCAATTAGGCGACGGATCCAAAGTTCGATTAGTTGTAGCACGCTACTACACACCAACCGGAAGATGTATCCAACGCGCCTATAAAAAAGGACATAGCAAAGAATATGAACAAGATTTTCAGAATAGGCAATACAATGGCGAATTGTATTACAAAGACAGTATTCCTAAAATTGACTCCTTAAAATATACAACACCCAAAGGCAAAATAGTCTATGGAGGCGGTGGCATCATTCCCGATGTTTTTGTGCCGCTCAAAACCAATGATTATATTTACAATATTGGTGTACTCAACCGTTTTCTAGCCAATACTATTACCGAATATTTAGATACACACCTAAACGAATTGTCTAGCATGACAAAAGACGAATTTGTTGATAATCAAGAAATAGCCGAAAGCTTGTATCAGGCATTTAAAAACAGCCACAAAAGAAAAGTTAAGGCATATAACAGACATAAAAGCAAAAAAGGCAAAGAAAATTTAAAACGAATTATGAAAGCCCTTCTAGCAAGAGATTTGTTTGGCACCAATACTTATTACCGCATTCTAAATCAAGAAGATCCAATGATTAATAAAGTGTTTGAAATAACAAAAGACAGCACCAATGTTAATGTGGAATAAATATCCTATTTTCAATATCGCTTCTGATACTGAATTTGAAAAAATTGCCTTGCAAATTTTTCGATTTCAAGCAGAAAATAATGCAATTTATAAGCGATTTATCAAATATCTAAACATCAATCCGGCTAATGTTAAATCAATAGAAAATATACCTTTTTTACCCATTCAATTTTTTAAAGAATACCAAGTTGTCAGTGCAAACAAGCCATTCGATAATATTTTTAAAAGCAGTGGCACAAGCGGTATGACACGCAGTAAGCATTTTGTTAAAGATATTCGTTTATATGAAGAGAGTTTTCTTAGAGGATTTGCACATTTTTACGGAAATATTAAGGAGTACACCATTCTGGCACTACTGCCTTCTTATGTAGAACAAGGCAATTCGTCCTTGGTTTATATGGTCGAAAAATTGATTAAGGAATCAGGTAAAGAAGCGAGTGGATTTTATCTAAATAATCATCAAGAATTAAGCAAAACCTTGCAAGCATTAGAACAAAAAAAAGAAAAAATCTTATTGATTGGCGTATCCTATGCGCTACTTGACTTAGTTGAAGCACACAAGTTCAATTTGTCACATACAATAATTATGGAAACCGGTGGTATGAAAGGACGCCGAAAAGAAATGTTGCGTGAAGAATTGCATCAAATACTCTGCAATGGATTTGGCGTTTCTACAATTCATTCGGAATACGGCATGACCGAGCTACTCAGTCAATCCTACTCAAATGGAAACGGTGTTTTTTACAGTCCTGCTTGGCAAAAAATATTAATTCGTGATACCGAAGACCCATTTACATATTTACATGATGGTAAAACAGGCGGCATTAACATCATTGACTTAGCCAATATTTATTCATGTTCGTTTATTGCTACGCAAGATTTAGGTAAAAAACACAAAAACAGCTTTGAAATACTTGGTCGATTTGACAATTCTGACATCAGAGGGTGTAATTTGCTAATCTTAAAATAACAAATTAACGACACTTCGCCCTGTTTTTAATCAAAAAAACAATAAATAAACATATTTGTTGATAATTTTTGAAAAATAGAACATTTTTCGACATTATACCGTCATACATTCAGCTTTACAAACTATATTTGTTGTTTAATAATCATAAAAAACAAAAAAAACTATGAAAAAAATTACCTTATTATTTGCATTTTTGTTAGCCACGATTGGTTGGCAATCGAATGCACAATTCACAGAAGACTTTGAAGGTACCTTTTTGCCTACCGGTTGGGCAAAAGTTGTACAATCAGGAAATGACATT
>CAZSBI010000176.1:0-17416 GCA_964604735.1 uncultured Flavobacteriaceae bacterium
ACTCGGATCAGGCAGTATTATTCAAAAATAAAATAGGATGAAAAAATTATTATTAATTATTCTTACACTTGGCACCGCCGGGACTTATGCACAAAACAAAGATTTTGATGCGCAACTTAAAAAAATGACCCAACAAATTGACAGTATTGTTTTGTTGAAAAACAAAATGCTTCAAAAACAAGTTGATAGTATTAATAGTTTGGTAAAAACCAATAAATACACAAGCGCAGAAGCGGAGCTTGTCAAAAAAGAAGTGGTCAAACATTATGCCGATGAGGTCGATTATCTGATTTTTAAATACACTTACAATTTAAAAAAGTGGGCAAATGATCAAGAAGTTGTTAAACAAGTTAAATACGATGAGCAACAAAAAGTTATTAAATATACCATTCGGATTATTGAACAAAACAGCAAAAAGAAAAAAGAAAAACGGCAAATTAGTCGCTCGTACAGCCGTTGGTATTTGGCAGCCGGATTTAATAATATTATCGACGATAAACAGATAAATACATTAAACGAATCGCCTTACGGCTTATGGCAATCGCGCTTTCTGGAGTTTGGTTTTAACCATAAAACCGCTTTGGCAAAACATAGCAAATTTGCTTATTTTACCTACGGTGCCAACATCACTTGGAACACTTTAAAACCAACAGGCGACAAATATCACGAAGTAGTTAATGACACGCTACAAATTGTTGATTTTGGTCAAGAATTGAGTACTTCAAAACTACGAAATGTTTGGCTGCGAGTGCCGGTCGGAATGGAATTTCATTTTCATACATCAAAATATAATCATATAAAACTTTCCTTGGGTGCTTATGGCAAATTACGCATCAAAACCAAGCAAAAATTGGCTTACTCGGTCAATGATATCGATAGCGATCTTGTGCAAAAAGGACAATTTAACGTCCAAAGTTTCAACTACGGATTGTTTACGGAATTAGGCGAAAATAATTGGAGTATTTATGTCAATTATGACTTAGACAGCTTGTTTAAACATCATAGTTGGCAACAAATAGCTTTTGGTTTAAAGTGGGAGATGTAACTAAAAACGCTAAGTTTTAAAAACTTATTTTTTGAGTTTGTTTTTGATTATTTCAGCGACTCTAAAACTATTGGCATAGATTGTCCAAGTGTAAGTAACACTACCGCCTGTGGGCATAAAACTGCCGTCGGTTACAAATAGATTTGACACTTCGTGTGCTTGACAGTTTTTGTTAAGCACCGATGTTTTGGGGTCATTGCCAAAACGACAACCGCCTGCTTGCAAATTGCTTGGGGGCGCACCGCTAATGCCGGCATAAATATTTGTTAATCCCATTTCCTCAAGTATTGCTTTCGATTTTTCGGCAATTATTTCAGCCACTTCCAAATCGTGCGGGTGGTAACCAACGCGTACTTTTGCAACGGGGTCGCCCCATTTATCGGTAATTTTATCGTCGAGTGTTACAAAACAATTGTCGGTAGGCAACCAATCGACAAATATCTCGAATTTTAGTTTGCGAACATTGGTAAAATAATCGTGTAATTTGTTTTGCAGTTTTTTTCCGTAAAGCAGGTTGCCGAAATCGTCCCATTTTTGCCTGATTGCTTTTGAAACCGGATTGGCGTGTTCAAACAAAAAATCGACTGTGCCTCCTTTTATTTTCTTGCCGGTTTTCTTGTCTGTTAATTCGTAAAATTGTTGCACAGTCCGATTGACAAATACACCGGGCTTTTGTAGTTTTTTGACCAAATCGGGAGCTAATTTATCGTAGTGAAATTCGCCACCGCCTATACCGCCTGCCGAAAAAATTAGATTTTTGCCCACTTGCTTGTTGTTGTTTACTAATCCGAAAGGAAAATCTTTATTTTTACTCATCAACAGTAGTCGAGATGTTTCTATTGCCTGAGCGGCAACGACAAATATTTTGGCTTTGACCTCCTTTGTTTTGCCTTGTGCATCGTAGTATAAAACCGAAGAAACTTGTTTGGTTTTATCAGTTTTTAACTTGTAAACTTTGGCGTTGGCTATAATCTTGCAATTGCCTGTTTGTAAAGCGTCTTTCAGTAATGAAACGCGCGAACTGCCTTTGGCATCTGAGGCACACCCGTAGCTGCCACAATAATTTGAGTAATAACAAGCATTTCTATCACCTTTTTTTCGGGTTAGTATAGCACGAGGCAATGGAATGGTTTGTATGTTTAATTTTTTTGCCGCTTTATCAATCAGTTCAGAAACAATATTTTCTTTTAGCGGTTCGTAAGGAAAATCAGTAGTAGAGCGAGGTTCTAAAAATTTGTGTTGCACAACTTTTCCCGACACGCCCACAATGCGTTCTACTTTTTCGTAATAGGGTTCAAGTTCTTCATACGAGATAGGCCAATCGACAATATTGGCATCTTTTATTGCTCCGTAAGTTGACAAGAGTTTAAAATCGTTGGGTTTAAGTCGCAAAAAATAGCCACTCATAAAATTAGATGATCCGCCGACACAGTTGCCATTCCAAAAGTCGTTACCTGTTTCGTAAGTCGATTGGGCTATCCATTTGCCTTCGTCGTTTTGTTCTTCTATGACGTGCCTTTCATCTTTCAAGTTGGGCGTATAAACACTACGACGCGTAGCAACCAATTCGTCTTTGCTAAAATCTTTGGTTTTGTACCAAGCACCTTTTTCAAGCACCAGCACTTTGTAGCCGGCTTTGGACAATTCGTAAATTATAGGTCCTGCACCTGCGCCGCTGCCTACTACGCAAACATCGTAGGCGGTATTTGATTGAAAGATTTGTTTTTTGAGTGCCAAGAGTTTTTGATAAGCATTATTTTGCTCCGGCTGAGGCTGTCCGGCTGTGTGTTGCAACCATTGCCAACCTACTTTGTTTTTATTAACTTTGTATAGAGGATCTATCAGTAGCGCTTCGAATATGACAGTTAAGATTCTTGATGCCCAGCTTTCACCCCAATTGCTTTGCAATATTTTGTTAAAAACGATTAATTGTTCGTCATTATTGAGCAGAAAAAAATCTTTTTGATATATTTTGTTTGCTGTTTCGTCAGTCCAAATAATACCGTTTTGCAGAAATTTTTTTTCGTCTATATCATAATTATCATCATCTAAAATGGCATTGTAATGTGCATAAGCATTGATATTTTGTATCGAAATATTATTGTTTTCAGGAAAAAGCATCTCCATAAATGCCAATAGCGTATTTCTTTGATTTTTGGGCAATATTTCGTTTTGTGGCGCTTCGTTACACGAAAATAATAAAGGAAACTGCGACAATATGCCGGCTGCTGTTATTTGTTTGATAAATATTCGTCTCGAAAGCTTCATTTCGTATAAAAACTAAAACAAAAGTAATAAAAAAACCACCTGCAATGAGGCGGTTTTAAAAATATTGTTTGTGTATAAATATTATTTACCACATTTTCCGGCTGCGCATTTCATTTCTTTTGAAATTTGTTTCATGGCTTTAATGTCCGCTTTTATTTTATCAGCGCCTTTCATCATTGTTTTTTTAAAAGCATCCATTTCTTCCTTGCTAACAGCACCATCTTTGTCGGTGTCCATTTTAGCAAACATTCCTTCGTGACCTTTGGCAAATTCTTCTTTTGAAACAAAATCATTGCCATCAGTATTGAATTTATCAAATTTACCACACTCTTCTTTTTGAATTTTACCGTCTTTATTGGCATCTTTTCCGGCAAATTCCTCATCAAAATGTGCAGCAAATTCCTCTTTGCTTAATTTTCCGTCTGCATTTTTGTCTAAATCGGCAAATGTTTCGGCTTTGTCAGCTTTTTCTTCTGCTTTTGCATCAGCTTTTTCTTCCTTAGCTTTTGGAGCTTCTTTTTTTACTTCTTCTTGTTTGGCTTTTTCATTTCCTTCTTTTTTTGCTTCATCATTTCCGCAAGAAGTAATAAATGTAAATCCGAGCATTAGGGCAGCCATAAGGGCTATTCTACTTTTAATCATAGTATTAATTTTTAATTGTTAATAATTCATTACCAAAAATAAATCATTTTATCTAACGTACAAGCTAAAATATCAAATATTTATTATTATTTTACAAGAGACTTGTAATTGCGTGATATTCTATTCTTTAAATCGTAATTTTTGCATCTTATAAGAAAATATTTAGTTTGAATAAATCAATTTATCAAGTAACTATACGAACATTTCGGCATTTTTTCGACAAATCCACACTACTTAATGTGACAAAAATTACAATTCAATCATATAAGTTCAATGTGGTAATATTAATTGCTGTTTACGTTATAAATTACGCTATTGACCAAAAAAGAATTGTCTTTGCCTTTATTCTTGCTATATTTGTAGCAGAAAAAAATATGATATGAAAAACTTACTCTCAAAAACTTTAGTGCTGTTTGCCTTGGTGTATTTTAGTACAATTATGATTTCTTGTAAAAACACAAAAGAAATCGCGACAAAACGACCTGCTGACAATCAGGAAATTACCTTTCAGATTTTACAAGTAAACGATGTATATGAAATTGCGCCATTAGAGGGTGGTAAAGTAGGCGGAATGGCAAGAGTTGCCACCTTGTTTAAACAATTAAAAAAGGAAAATCCTAATACGTTGCTGGTTATGGCCGGCGATTTTCTTAATCCCTCGCTTATCGGTACAATGAAATTAAACGGCGAACGCATCCGAGGTCGTCAAATGGTCGAAGTAATGAATGCTATGCATTTTGATTTGGTAGCATTTGGCAATCACGAGTTCGATTTAAAATACAAAGATTTGCAAAAACGACTAAACGAATCGCAATTTGATTGGTTATTAGGCAACGCTTTGTATAAAAAAGCCGGCGAAACAAAGCCTTTTTATAAAATGGTTGACGGTAATGAAGTGGCTATTCCAAAAACAAAGATTATCGAATTAACTGATGGCGACGGTACTACAATTAAAATCGGATTCTTTTCTGAGATAGTCGATTCTAATCCGAAGGATTATGTAGTTTATCAAGACCCTTTTGAACAAGCAAAGGTAGATTACAATAATCTAAAAAACAAAACCGATATCGTTTTCGGATTAACACACTTAATCAAAGAAGATGATTTAAAAATTGCCGAAATGTTACCCGAAGTGCCCTTAATCATTGGTGGACACGAACATTATAATATGTATTTAAGCGCTTCGACAGGTGGTAAGGTTGCCAAAGCAGACGCCAACGCCAGAACAGCCTATTTGCATCAAATAAGCTACAACACTTATACCAAAAAATACATTTTACGTTCTAAATTATTGGTAATTGATGATAAAATAGTCGATGATCCGGAAATAAAAACCATTGTTGAAAAATGGCAAAAAATATTGATGGAACGCGTTAAAACAGTATCTGCCGACCCGCAAGCAGTTACATTAAACTCGGCAACGCCCTTAGATGCGCGCGAAAAGTCGATACGTCACCACCAAACCAATTTTGGACAGTTAGTGGCAGAAGCAATGTTGTATGTGTCTAAAAATAATGCTGAAATTGCTTTATTAAACAGTGGTTCAATTCGTATTGATGACCAAATTTCCGGCAATATTGTAGCACTCGATTGGTTTAGGGCTATGCCTTTTGGCGGAAGTATTTACGATGTTGAAATCAAAGGTGATTTGCTCAAAAAAGTACTTGATTACGGAGAAGCACATCAAGGAAAAGGATCGTATTTGCAACGCAGTAAGAATATTGTTCGCGCTGATGACGGGCAATGGTTTATAAATGGTGTTTATTTAGACGAAAGAAAAACATACAAAATGATTACTTCGGACTATTTGATGAAAGGTTTTGACATTCCAATGTTAAAAGAAGGTGTTGACGGGATTGTAAGTGTAGATAAACCTGAAAAATCTGAAAATGATTATAGAAACGACATCAGACAAGCTGTTATTAAATATTTACAAAGCAAGAAATAACTAAAAAACCTATCTAATTTCTAATAATAACGCAAAGAAATCCAAAAAAATAGCATAAGCAAAGATTTTTGTTTGTGTATTCAGATAAAAATTACTAAAATTGCACAATTAATATATTAAAAACAGAACTTATTATGAAAAAATATCTAGCAATTGTAATTCTTTTTGTGTCATTTTCGATTAATGCACAATCGTTGGCAGACAAATTTGACGTAAAAGAATATGCAAAACAACAAACAGAAATGATTAAATCTGCATTAGATTTAAGCGACGCTATGGTCGAAGGTCTATATCAAGCCAATTTAAGCAAAGCTTATAGCATTCAAAAACACATTATTCTTTTTGAACAAGAAGGCAAAACTGACGGCAAAACGCTAAAACAAGTTATTAAAGATGTAAATGTAATGGCTGAAAAAGCATCAGGTTACGAAGATGCATTACACCACGCATTAGGCGCAGATAAGTTTGATGAATATATGGATAAATTTGGGAAGTAATATTTACTTTAAAAAACTATATAAAAAAAGAGACTATTTTGTTATAAATAGTCTCTTTTTTTATGTATCATATTTAAAACATTGATCCATTAAAAAAATATCCAATACTTATTTGAAAAGTATTATTTTTTGTAATTGAACCCGCTTCTTTATCAATATCGTTTAATCCTATTACATAGCGTGCATTAAAAAACAAACCATTTTCTAATTTATAACTTGCACCAATATTAAAACCTGTTGCGTTACAACTAAGCTCCGTATCGCCCTCTCTAATATCTACTTCTCCATTTATTGTATATGTACCTTTATAAGTTCCCGATTGTAAAAACCCGATTTGCGGTCCGGTTTCAATACTAAAAGACTCATTGATATAGTATTTAGCCATAATCGGAATCTCTATATATGATGAATAGGCTTTTACATCATTGATTACAGAAATTCCATAAGCTTCTGTTTCATAATATATTTTATCGTTAATAGTGATAAAATTAATCTCTCCAAGAATAGAAAATTGCTCATTAAAGGAATACTCTCCTAATGCACCAATTTGAAAACCCAATGCTCCTTTTAGATATTTAGAGTATTCAGCATCATCTCCGGAAATAGTCATTTTATTAAAGTTTCCTCCCAATTTGACTCCAAAGTTAAAGTCTTGCGCTTGCATAGTAAAAGCACCAAATGCCATTACTACTAATAAAAATAATTTTCTCATAAAATAAAATTTAAGTTTTAATAATTGCCTACTTCAATTTTTACAGTTGTTGTTCGGCTTATTCCCAACTTGTTACAAAGATAAGATAAGTTTTGGAGATAATAAATAATATTTGTGTGTTTTCTGCAAAAATTACAAATAATTATAAAAATGCACTTTGAAATTATATATTTTTAACTAAACTGCTTTTTAAAAAACACTTTTTGCATTTCCCGTTTGATAATATGATAGGTAATTTCGTCAATCAAATTATCCATTTTTCCATGATTAAGTTTTGCCACATCTTTTTCGGGAACATCAACACGATACATAAAATTATTGAATGATTCTTGATAATTGGTAATCAGCGCATCTATAAAACCACGCATACGATCTACCAGTACTTCGGCTGTGGCTATATTTTTAAAATTATCGCTGTCAATGCCGGCCAAACTAACATCTTTGTTAATTTGCATTAGCAAGGCGTCAAAATCGTCAGGGTTTATTAGTTTTATTATCTCATTCATAATATATCGAAAACGCAAAGTTATAAAAGAAAATCATTGCCTACAATAAATTCATAAATTTACGTAGCAGAGAAACTATTAATCATAGCTCTATCACGCGCACACTTATTCAAAACATCAGTAAAAAATTCAGCAAAAAATATTTGTTAATAGATATATACTTTTTTGTGTAAATTAGCGTTTTATTTGATTAGTATAGACAATCAATCATTATGCTTGATTTTACATCATAAAATAACAACAGGAAAATGAATTTCTTAAAAAAATATAATGCTGTCATATTACTGCTGATTATAGTGGTAACAACCGTAAATTGTTCTACCCAGCGCAATAATTTAGTCAACCGTAATTTGCACCAATTATCTACTAAATACAATGTTTTGTTTAACGGAAATGAGGCATTAAATAAGGAATTAATGCAAATGGATGCAACTTATCACGACAATTTTTTCGATTTGTTGTCGGTAGAAAAATTTGATGCAGAATATGAAATCTATATTCCCGGACAAGAACAAGCCAATGCCAACTTAGAACGCGCCGAAGAAAAAGCCGTTAAAGCCATTCAAAAACACTCGATGAATATTCACGGTGTGCAAGAAAACAGCCAAATAGACAATGCTTATTTGCTACTGGGAAAAACACGATATTATCAAAAGAGATTTTTATCGGCACTCGATGCTTTTAATTATATTTTGGACAACGATTTTAAATCAAATATTCGTCCATTGGTCAAACTATGGCAAGCAAAAAGTGATATTAGAATGGAAAATTTTCATAGAGCCATTCGCAATCTAAAATTTTTAAGTCATAACAAATCAGCTCCCGATGAAGTACGCGCCCAAGCCAATGCCTATTTAGGGCAAGCACTCATAAATATAGACAGTCTCTCACAAGCTGTTCAATATATGCAATTAGCAGCCGAATTAAGCAAGGCTAAGGAAGAAAAATCGCGCTATAATTTTATTGCGGCGCAATTGCTCGACAGAATAAACTTAAAAGATTCGGCGGTACAATCGCTACGCAAAATAGAAGCACAAAAACGTCCGCGCAAATATAGTTTACAAGCCGAACTGTATCGATATCATTTATCGCTTGACAAAACCGAGCAACACCCCGAAATGCTCAAAGCTTTATATACCAAATTGAAACGCTACGAATATCATAAGTTTTATCCCTATATCAATTATGAAATCGGCGAAATTTTTCATAGCGAAGATAGTTTAAAAACAGCAGTGGAATATTATACAAAAGCAGCGCGCTCCGACGATAAACAGCTCAAAGAAAAAGCTTATGAACAAATGGTATCCATAGGTTTTTACAAAAAAGATTATCTGATGGCAGGCACTTACCTCGACAGTCTTTTGGCTGTAATGCCGCACGAAACCTTGAAGTACTTAAAAACCCAACACAAACGAAACAATATTGACGATATTATTGTTCTGGAAAAACGCATAAAACGCAATGACAGTATTATGCAGTTGGTCAAAGCCGATAGTTTAGGCAGGGTAAAAATCATTCAAGCATATATTGATAAATTACGCGAAGATGAAGCAAAATCGGTAGCAGTCAATGAAGATGAAGATTACTCGGAAGTAAAATCTAAATACACTAGTTTCTATTTTTACAACAAAAGTCTTGCTGCAAAAGGCGCCGAAATTTTTGAAAAAAAATGGGGAAAAATGTCTCTGGCAGATTTGTGGCGCTTGTCTAACAAAATGAGTTTTGATGAAGACGATGAAGATGATAATGATAACGATACAACCGAAAACACAGATGAAGACACCGACAACAATAGTGAAGCCAATGTGCCCGAAAAATATAAAGTATCGTTTTATTACAAAAAAATTCCTACCAAAAAACAAGAAATAGATAGCATTTTGGCGCTTTCTAATTACAGTCATTATCAGGTCGGAATGATTTATTATGAAAAGTTTAAAGAATTGGAAAAAGCCCAAGAGAACTTAGAAAAAATGTTGGCAGAAAATCCGAAGGAAGAATTAATTCCGCCCGCAAAATACAATTTGCATAAAGTGTATAAAGATTTGGGTAAAAACTTGATGGCAGAACATTTGGCAAGTGCCATACTAAATGATTATCCGAATAGTATTTATGCCGATTTAATCAAAAATCCGAACAAAATATCAGAGCGCTCAAACAAAGCATTTCAGACGGCTTATCATCGCTTATACGAATTGTATAAACAACAAAAATACGATTCATTGCTAAACCTATCCGCCCCGATGTTGCTCAAATTCAGTTTCCATCCCGAATTGGGCAAAGTCGATTTGTTGCGCGCCACAGCCTTAGCAAAAACAGAAGGCGTTGCTGTTTACGAAAAAGCTTTGCAGGATATCATCATCAAATATCCGAAAAGCAAATACGAAGAAGAAGCAAAAGAACGTATGACTTTGGCAAAAAAATACAACAAAAAAGTCTATACTACCGCCAAGAGCAATTCGTACAAAATGGTCATTCCTTTTGATATATTTTCTTCACAATCAGATGCTTATATCGAATGCATTAAGCAAGTACTCATTGAAAATAAAAGCGAACATCTTAAAATATCAAAAGATCCGTTTACACGCACACAGTCATTTGTAGTTGTGCATAATTTTTTAAGTGAAAAATCGGCAAAATATTTAACATCTTTATTGGCAAAAACATCTTGTAGGGCTGATAATAATTTTGTAATTTCGTCGGACAATTATAAAATACTTCAATTGACCAAAAAATTGAAGGAATATAAAGCGTTTATCAACAAATAAAATATCGGTTATGTTTGCAGAAAAGAAAAAAAACAGCGGAGAATTATCCAAATTACCCAATCATATAGGTTTATCAACTAAAATAAAAGGCGATATTACTTCGGAAGAAGATTTTAGAATTGATGGATTTTTCGAAGGAAATTTAACCACAAGTGCAAAAATTGTTTTAGGTAAGAGTGGTGTGCTTAAAGGAAATATCAAATGTGCAAATGCCGAAGTTTTGGGTAGCATTTCGGGCGATTTGGTTGTGCAAAATTTGTTGAGCGTAAAATCTACCGCTTCTATTGACGGCACTGTAACAACAGGCAAATTAGCTATTGAGCCCAATGCATATTTTAATGCTACTTGTACTATGAAAGGCGCTTCAAACAAAGCTAATGACACAAAAAAATAATTTTAACAGACGCAAGTACATTCAGTTTACTTCTATCCCTTTCGAAATGTTTATTATTATTTTCGGCGGATATAAATTGGGAGCTTGGTTAGACGAAAAATATCCGAATGAAATAGCGCTTTACACTTTGATTTTTTCGCTGATTGGTGTATTTACATCAATGGGATATATTGTTTGGCGTGTTAGAAAACTTACAAAATAAATTGATTTGAAAAAAGCATTTCTTTTTACTTTACTGATACTACCTTTTTTCTATTTTGTCTATCAATTACATTTATATTTGATAGATGTTTTTAATGTCACCGATATTGATTTTTCTAATGATTTTTTTCAATTTATCAGCATTTTATCTGCTCTTATGTTGCTAAACATTATATTGTTTCAATTTATCAAACCTAAAATTGTCGGATTTGTATTTTTAGCTTGGAGTATGCTCAAAATAATGCTGGTTATGGCATATTTTGTGTTTTTTGTGATGAAAAAAGACATTCAATTGGCGCATAGTACCATTTACGAATTAGTTAGTATATATATGGTTTACTTGTTTTTTGAAGTTGTTTTTGGCGTAATGTTAATCAAAGAAAAAGCCCCGAAATAAAATCGAGGCTTTAAAATATATTATTGTTTTAGTTAATTATCTTTTCAAACTAAAATGTCCTTTGTATATTTTGCCGGTTTTCAATATCAATGAGAACCAATAATCATCTGCGGGTAAGGGTGTATTATTAAATGTACCATTCCAATATTCGTCGAGTCCGGTATGCATTATTTTCAAAGTTTTACCGTATCTATCGTATATAGAGATGCTGGCATCCGGAGTGTTTTCGGCTTTTTCAATACGCCAAGTATCATTGTGTCCGTCACCATTTGGTGTAAAGAAATGTGGAAATATTAAATTTGTTACGTGTACCGGAGGAAAATCATAAATACAACCGTTACTATCTTTTACATAAACTATATAATCGGCATCGGGTAAGTTTGAAAAATGATTAGACGATTGATAGTTGACACCATCTAATGAATACTGATAAGCCGGCAATCCGCCTGAGGCAACAATATCTAACTCGCCGTAAAAAATAGGCGTGCTTACTACAGTAACCGGCGTTAAAATTTCGACATGCACCGAATCTGACACGGTACAAGTGCCTCTTATTATGGTTAAAACAACATCATAACTACCTGTTCCGTTTATAGTTAAAGTGTCTGTTGTGTTGGCGTCGGTTACGCCGTTTATTTCCCAAGTGTAAGTGTCGGCATCTATAATATTTGAGGTAATAGTTGCGGTGTCATAAGGACAAACTGTTTGATCATCACCCAATTCTAAATCGGGATAGGGGTCAAAAGTAACCACAATTTCGTCTGAGCCAATACAACCAATCGTGTTGGTAACGCTTACTTCATAAGTGCCGGTTTCGGTAACATCCAGGGTAGCGCTTGTAGCGCCCGATATAGCAGTTCCGTCTTTTGACCATTGGTATGTTTCACTTCCCGAAAGATTAGATACACTTGCGGTAAGTGTTTCAGTATTACCACCACAAGTATGAAAATCTGCACCTACATCTACAATGGGTGTAGGTTCGGTAGTTATTATTATTTCGTCGGTTGTGCTACATATACCAATAGTTACTTCAACCGAGTATGTGCCTGCATGAGTAATATCCAAAGTGGCATTGGTAGCACCGGAAATAGGAACACCGTTTTCGCTCCATTGATACGCAGTTGCGTTGGCAACGGTACCGTCTAATGTCGTAGTGATATTATCACAAACAGACAGGTCGGGACCTAAATCTACGTTATCATGAGTGTCGTCAAAAAATACGGTTACAGTATCATTTAATGTATATGGTGTACCGTCAGGAGCAACAAAGTCCAGTTGACATCTGTAAGTTGTATCAGCAGTAACACAAACATTTAACGAGTCGCCCGTGCCTACCTGTACGCCTGTTGTATTGTCGAACCAAGTAGTTGTATGCGGATATATAGCACTAGCCGGTGTGCCCGGTGAAAAACGCCATAATTCTTCATTATTGACACCCCAAACACTTGTGTTTCTTCCCGGTGGTACATAGGCAACTGTTCCATCTTGATTTTGAATACCAATAGTTGCTAAACCGCCATTCCAGCCATGACAAATATCCTTGCGAGTGATTTGAATATCAATAACATTGGTGGTTTCGTATAATAAAATTCTTTGCGTGGTGCGCATTTGAGTACAACTAAAATGTCCTACGCTATTAAAATTAATTACAAAAATACGCTGAGGCGCCGTGCCGGAAACATAATATTCAATAGTTCCGCCGGCAGTAATAAGCAAATCATGCCAAGCACCATAAATAGTGTTTCTAAAAAGATTAGCATTTGGTAAAACATCAGTAGCAGACATGCTCCATCTACAAAATGAATTAGGACGCTGATTTTCAGGAGTTGTCCTATTAATATCAAACGAAACTACACCGTTATCACCAATAATTAATTGGTTATAAGGTTGATTAAAATAAACAAAATCAAAGGGTAAAGTGATAACACCCGACCATTCGTCATCGGTGTGAATGCTTGTAGGTGTACCACCTGTAACGGGGGGTAAGGGACAAGGAGTTGTGTTGCTTATAGTATAAGTTGCGCTCGGTACATTAAAACCCGGCATAAAACTTGCCTCCAAAGTGGTACAATTGTTAAGACAATTTACCGTTACATCATCTCCTGCGTCTAATAAGGAACATTGTTGTGCGTAAATATTTGAAAATATGATACTTATTACAAAACTTAAAAGTAATTTTTTCATGTAAATTTGTTTTTGTGTGTGTAATTGCCAAAGATATTTATAAATTCCTATATTTGTACATTGGTATTGATAAAAATAAGAATAATTAACACATTATAAATATAGATGGACTTTTATTACGATATTAATAATAATTTTGAGGTTGGGTGCGATGAAGCCGGTCGTGGCTGTTTGGCAGGTCCGGTCGTGGCTGCGGCTGTTATTTTTGATAAAAATTATAAAAATTTACTTATCAACGACAGTAAACAACTCAACGAAAAAAAAAGAAATGAGTTAAGAAAAGTTATAGAAAATGAAGCACTTGCTTGGGCTGTTGCCTTTGTTGATCATCAAGAAATTGATAAAATAAACATTTTAAACGCCTCTATTTTGGCTATGCATAGAGCCATTGATAAATTAGCACAAAAACCAGATTTTATAATTGTTGACGGTAATAAGTTTAAAACATACAAAGACATTCCTCATCAAACCATTGTCAAGGGTGACAGTAAGTATTTGAGTATAGCAGCCGCATCAATTTTGGCTAAAACACATCGCGACGAATTTATGCTTAAAATTCATCAAGAATATCCACAATACGATTGGCAAAGCAATAAGGGCTATCCGACCAAGAAACATCGTGACGGAATTAGAAAACACGGCGCTACGCCCTATCATAGACGCACTTTTAATTTATTACCTCCGATACAAACTAAATTGGATTTGTAATCGTTTATAAAATTGTATATTTGCCACGATATTAATCTTATGAAAAAACACCTTACAACATATTTTTTGTTATTTATTTCTTTGTTTTGCTTGCCAAATACTTTTGCGCAATCGACTCAACAAAAAAAGTTAGAAAAACAAAGATTAGAGTTGCAAAGGCAAATTAATCAAATCAACAAGCAATTAGATGCCACCAGAAATCATAAAAACGCAGCGCTTGATGTATATGAACAAATTAATCGAAAAATTACTATCAGACGAAAATTGATTAGTAATCTGCGTCGCGAAATAAATGGTATTTCACATCAAATAAATAATGCCGAAAAGAAAATCAAAGTTCTTTCTAATGAAATAGATGTGTTAAAAAAGAACTACGCGCGTATGATTAGGCAGTCATACAATAGTCGATCGAGAGAAAGCAAACTATATTTCTTGTTTTCTTCCGAAGGATTTTATCAGGCTTTTAAGCGTATGCAATATTTAAAACAATATAATCGCTATCGAAAAAAACAAGGCGAAAAAATATTGCAGAAAAAAGATGAACAAGTACTGTTAAAAGTAAAATTAGAAAAAAACAGACAATCTAAACGTAAACTTTTTAAAAATTACAAGAAGGAAGAGGCGCAAATAAGAAAAGAAAAAGAAAAGCAATTAGCCATTGTAGATAAAATAAAAAAGGAAGAAAAAACCTATTTAAAACAAATTAAGGCAAAGCAAAAAAAGCAAGCGAAAATTGACAAAATGATAGACGATTTGATTAAAAAAGCTATTGCCAAATCGAATAGAAAAGTCAGAAAATCGAATAGGAAAACAGATAAATTCTTCTTAACTCCGGAAGGGCGGAAATTAGCCAATCAATTCTCAAAAAACCGTGGCGCCTTGCCTTGGCCGGTTAAAAAAGGTTATATTTCGAGAAAATTCGGAAAAGGACATCACGAGATATACAAAAACATACCCATTACCAGCTCGGGCATACATTTGTCAACCGAAAAAGGAAGTAAAGCAAGGGCTGTGTTTAACGGAATTGTACTTCAAATACAAGTAGTGCCGGGCGCCAATAGCAGCGTATTTATCAAACACGGTAATTACCTGACTATTTACGGCAACTTAAAAGACATTACCGTAACACCCGGACAAAAGGTAAAAACCAAGCAAATTATTGGTACAGTGGCTACTGATCCGTTGTCGCATAAAACTGAATTGAAATTCAAGATTTATAAAAATACTACCAAATTAGACCCCGAAAAGTGGTTGCAAAGAAGATAATTTTGAAATAATTGTTAGTCTTTTTTGATAAACAAATAATACATATTTACGGTAGCAATAAAAGCATTGCTGATTACTATTGGCCAAGAAATATCCAATAAAAATCCGTATGCAATAAAGGCAAAACAACCTACCGTGTTTATATATCTTAATTTACGAACATCTTTCATTAAAAATGCTATCATTAACACCGCCGTAGCAAAGTATCCTACCCATTCTACTATATTTTCGTTCATATTTTAAATTTTTTAAGCCTGCAAATATACTATAATTGGTAATAATGAAGTGTATTCATATTGAAGTTTCTTTTTATTCTAAATTGAAACTATATTTTTTTGATTAAAGTTTTATTGCTTGTTAATACTTTAAACAGGTAAAATCCTTTATTAAAATTTGAAACATCAATTAACGAAGAGTTTGTTTTTTTAACTTGAATAGTTTTATAGGTTTGTCCTATTGCGTCGTAGATAGTTATACTTTTAATAGTATTATTCCAATTTGGGGGCAACGGTCAAGTATGCGAGGCGTTGGGCGTTTTGAAACACCTAATTTTTCAATTTACAACACTGTTTATATATATTCATAATGTTCAATTTAATCGCCTGTTGCCCAATGCCTTATATGCATTGTTGGGCGTTCGTACTTTATCTCCATTAATCCAATTGGCTATAATTACAGAAACTTTCTTACCCGAATTCTTATACAAATGGTTACCATCGGTATACTGAAATTTATTATTGTATGGTGTCAGATCTAAATACCCATCAGACTTATTTATTGCACTTTTAATAATAGAGTTGAAATCATTAGTTATTTCATTTTCCAACTTAAGCATTTCAGGATGAATGGGAAGTCTGACTAGGTACACTTTACCATATTGTTTTAAATATAAAATAGTTTGTAAAAGATAATTAAGTCTATATTCTGATATATGAGTTTTGGGTAAATGAGTATTTTTGTATGTCTTAATTTTTAAATTTATTCGTTTTTCTTTACTAATACTGTCCATTGGGATATTTTTTATTTCAAGCCAACCATCAGAATGTAAAAACATATTTTTTGAAGGTGGAAAAAGTATTGATTTATAATTTCCTTTTAGATTTTTATATAGATATTCATAATTTGGATACATATCAACAATCTTTGTGTTTGCTAAACATAAATTATTTTCCCTAAATGAATTAAAATCATTTGGATTATCACACCAACTAGAGATGCTCCAAGG
This sequence comes from uncultured Flavobacteriaceae bacterium, assembly GCA_964604735.1. Taxonomy (GTDB): domain Bacteria; phylum Bacteroidota; class Bacteroidia; order Flavobacteriales; family Flavobacteriaceae; genus WGBX01. Next base: position 16,759 of record CAZSBI010000176.1, read on the forward strand.
ATCAACTGTTATAATAAATATACCATCTTTTGTATTTTTGTTAAGCTTCTTTTTAATACTTTCATAATATACATTACCAAATGGACTATGAGCAATAGTAAACGCATAATTAAATATATTTACATCTAATATTTCCTTAAAATATTTTGGTTGTAATCCTTGAGCTGCTCTTGATGTACCTATAATTAAGTTTTGCTGTTTTGGTGTAGTAAGACGAATATAAAAAGGGTCAGTGTAACCATCTGCACAAAAACCTATAAGTACAAAGAATAATGGAATTGGTAAAAAAAACAATAATATATGATATATAAATCTTTTCATATGTTATCCTAAAATAGAAAATAAATAAATTGTTGTTGTTTTCCCATAAATAGAAATATTGCTAAAACTATTGAATAGTAGAAAGCATATCTTACTGGTCTTTTCCAAGTAAAACCTAATCTCTCAATTGCGAATAGTTCATTTCTACCCAACCATTCAATAACAAGGAAAACAAAAATTAATATTGCAGTCTCTAACCCGTGTCTCATTCCTGAAAAATGTGGAATTGTAAATAACGATTTTGAGAAAATTGTAGATAAATAACTTAAAGCGTGACTAATATTTTCTGCTCTAAAAAACACCCAAGCCAAAACAGTTAAACTAAAAGTAATACCCA
>CAZSBI010000177.1:0-5324 GCA_964604735.1 uncultured Flavobacteriaceae bacterium
TATGTCTCTTCATTTTTTAGAAGATTATTTATTTTTTGAAAATAATTTTTTAAGAAACCGGGTTTGTAATTAAAAAACACATCGTTAGTATATATAGATTTGATAATTTCGTCCATATCTTCTGAAAAAGAGTTGCGTATAAAATCAGCTTTTGAGTATAAATAGAAGCGTGCTATGTTATAGGTATAGATATCAATAATACGTTCTTTCTTTTTTTTTCTTCTTTTAGGGGATAATTTCTTTAGTTCTTTAAAGATTGCATTACTATCATACATTATAATGTCAAAATATATGAATTGATATGTGCCTGTTACTCCATATTTTATTTGCCTGGTATTTGTGTCGTGACTTATTTGTTGGGTTATTCTTTTGAACCCTGTTAAATGGGCGATTGAATATTTATTGCTTAAATAGTCTTCTAACTTAAAATTTTCTAAATCAACAATTTTATATGGAGTAACATCCCAAGACTCTTTTAGTATTTTTTCATATACTTCTTTTTCATAAATATTTGATAATACAAATATTGTTTCAGTATTTTTAAATTTCTCTAATGTTCCTTTATTAAATTTCCTTGCTTTACCCATATGGGTAGGGCCAACTGAAATTTGAGAATAACTTTGGAAAGTAATTAATAATAAAAGTAGAATTTTTAATTTCATAATTTGATTTGTTTAAATAATTTATATCTATTGGTATATGAGGTATTGACCGTTTTGAAAATCTAACTATTGGTATGTCGTTTATTTGTATTCACAAATATTAGTTATGCCTCTTATTTTCCAATGTTTTATATGCATTGAAATATCATTGATACTATCATTTGACACTATCAAAGATAGCGGTTAATTTATTATTTTCCAAATTTTTGTGTTTATTTTTTATTTTGTTCAAGTTTAGTTTGCTTAATTGTGCGGTCGCACTTTGTTTTTAAGATATATTATTTTGATATTCAGACAAAGCAACTCATAATTTAGCAAATATAATAAACTATATTTTGGCAACAAAGCATTTTATTGCCAATGATTAGTTGTTTTTGTATTGTGAAATTTTACTTTTTTACTCCTTTCCATTTTCACAAATCTACAAAATTCTTGTATTCAAATTATGTTTAGACTTGATTTTTTTGTTGGCGCTAACAATAAGTGAATAATACAAATAGTTGAAAATTATTCCAATTAAAAAAATAGATATCAAAGTTGGCATATTTTTATTTCGCAAAAAAAAGCTATATTTGTTCAACCAAACCAAATAACAAAATACTATGAACACCAAAAGTGCAAAAGTTGCCGTGTTGGGCAGCGGTAGTTGGGCTACGGCTATTATGAAAATGTTAGTCGAAAATCTTGACGAAGTAGCCTGGTACGTGCGTAGCGCATATACCTTAGAGCATTTTAAAATGCACGGTCACAATCCGAAATACTTGCAACAAGTGCAATTTAATACCAAACAAATAAAAATGAGCAACGACATTAACGAGGTAGTTGCTTATGCCGATTATATCATTATTGCTATTCCATCTGCTTTTGTCAAGGCAGAATTAGATAAAATTGAAGTGGATTTGTCTAAAAAATACATTTTTTCGGCAGTCAAAGGCATTGTGCCCGAAACCTTACTCATTTTAGGCGATCACGTAAAACAAATGCACAATGTGCCTGAAAAAAACTTAGGCGTTATTGCAGGTCCTTGTCACGCCGAAGAAGTAGCAATGGAACGATTGTCTTATTTAACCATTGGAGCAAAACGCAAAAAAATGTCTATTGAAATGGCAGACATGTTGTCAAGTTGGTTTATTAAAACAACTTATTCAAAAGATGTATTTGGTATCGAATGGTCGGCAGTGCTAAAAAATGTATATGCTATTGCTTCGGGTATTGCACACGGTTTAGGCTATGGCGATAATTTTCAAGCCGTCCTGATTTCTAATTCAATTCGTGAAATGAAAAAATTTGTCAAGAAAAATGTCGATAAACGTAAACGAAATATAGACGCCTCTGCCTACTTAGGCGATTTGTTGGTTACCTCGTATTCTATTTTTAGTCGTAACCGTACCTTTGGTAGTATGATTGGCAAAGGCTACACCGTTAAATCTGCTATGGCCGAAATGCAAATGGTTGCCGAAGGATATTACGCTGTCAAATCGGCGTATAAGATTAATAAAGATAGAGCAAAATTAGCAGCAAAAACACCCATAATTGATGCCGTTTTTAATATTTTGTACAATCATGCCAATCCGAAAATTGAATTTACAAAACTGACTGAAAAGCTGAATTAACCCAAAATATTTACGATTACTTAATGATAAAAATCCCCCCGACAAGTACTCTTTTTCAAGAATACCCTATCTTTGCATTATAAAAATTGACGCAAATGAACAAGAAAGTGATTTTAATAATATTAGATGGTTGGGGATTGACACAAAATCCGGAAATATCTGCCATTGCACAAGCCAATACACCATTTATCGATAGTTTATTTCAAAATTATCCGGATGCCAAATTATACACATCAGGTACTGATGTAGGTTTGCCTGACGGACAAATGGGCAATTCAGAAGTGGGACATATGAATCTTGGTGCAGGGCGAATTGTATATCAAGATTTAGTCAAAATAAATAAAGCCATTGAAGACAAAAGTTTTTTCGAAAATAAGGTTTTAAAAGATGCTTTCTTATCAGCCAAAAAGAATCATAAAGCCGTTCATTTGCTTGGTTTATTGTCAGATGGCGGTGTGCATTCACATATCAATCATCTTAAAGCCTTGATTGATATGGCAAAAGATTTTGACCAAAAAACTTACATTCACGCATTTATGGACGGTCGCGATGTTGACCCAAAATCAGGGCTTGGTTTTTTAAAAGAAACGGAAGCATATATCAAAAATACACCTGTACAAATAGCCACGGTAACCGGACGCTATTACGCTATGGATAGAGACAATCGTTGGGACAGAGTCAAAAAAGCTTACGATGCAATGATTGGTGGAATAGGCGAGCCTGCTACCGATTTAATTGAGGCAGTAGAAAAAAGCTATCAAAACAACATTACCGATGAGTTTATCAATCCGATAATACACACCGACAAAAACGACACCCCGATGGCTACTATTCAAGAAGGCGACAGCGTTATTTTTTACAATTTCAGAACAGACCGCGGACGCGAATTGACCAAGGCATTACATCAAGAAGATTTGACGGATTTCGGTATGAAAAAGTTGCCGCTTCATTTTGTAACAATGACTATTTATGACGATAGTTTTAAAGGTATTGAGGTGGCTTATCCGAAGGAGGATTTAAAAAATACTTTGGGCGAAATCGTTTCAAAATTGGGCAAAAAACAAATCAGAATTGCCGAAACCGAAAAATATCCGCACGTTACTTTTTTCTTCTCCGGCGGAAAAGAAGATGCTTTTGAAGGCGAAAAACGTATATTAATTCCCTCGCCAAAAGTAGCAACCTACGACTTGCAACCCGAAATGAGTGCCAACGAAGTAACCGATGCTTTGCTTCCTGAAATACAAAAAGAAGAAGCCGAATTGATTGTGCTCAATTTTGCCAATGGCGATATGGTAGGGCATACCGGCAATTTTGAAGCTGCCAAAAAAGCCGCCGAAACAGTTGATAAAAATGTAAAACGTGTCGTTACAGAAGCTTTAAAACACGGTTATACAAGCATTTTGCTAGCCGACCACGGCAATGTAGAATATATGATCAACGAAGATGGCACACCCAATACCGCACATACCACACAGCCTGTGCCGCTAATTTTAATAGACAATGATTTTAAACCCAAGATAAAAGACAGTATTTTGGCAAATGTAGCACCGGGCATTTTAAAACTAATGGGAATTGAAAAACCCAAAGAAATGTTGGAACCGTTTTTTTAGCAATAAACAGATGACAATTTTTACAATTAATTGTCGTTTTGTTAATAAATGTTGCTATGATTTTAAAAAAAATTATCGGACTAAGTGTCTTTTTGCTTTTTTCTTGTTTTACGGAAACAAGCAATCATAAAATTGTAAAGATTGAAAATGACAAGATTGAAAAAGAACAGTTTATTGTCAAAAAAACACCTCAATTTGATAAAAACACTAAAACTATTCATCTCTTTGTAGCTTTGTGTGACAATCAATATCAAGGTATTGTTCCTGTTCCAAAAAATATAGGTAATGGACAAAAACCCAAAACAAATTTGTATTGGGGAGCAGGTTATGGTGTCAAAACCTATTTTAAGCGTAGCAAAGAATGGAAATTGTTAAGTAGTCAAAAAATTAGCGATACGGTTTTAGAAAGATTGATTTTTAAACACACATCAAAAAATTATTATTTGGTTGCCGATGCCTATAATGGAAAATACATTGAACAAACTACGGTCGATTTGCTCAATAGCGGTGCCGGAAAAAAGAAAGAGATTCTTCAAGTAAATAATAAAGTTATCGGAATTTACGGCAATGCCAAAATGTTGGCTTATATCGGACACGACGGACTGATGGATTTTAGTTTAGACGAAAAATTTATCAATACAGATCAAAAAACCAGAGATGTCATTATTTTAGCTTGCTATAGCAAAGAATTTTTTAAAAATTATGTCAAAAATGCTAAAATGAATCCGCTTATCTGGACAAGTGGCTTAATGGCACCCGAGGCATACACCTTGCACGACGCACTTTCGGGATATGTACGAAATGAAACCCAAAAACAAATACAAAAAAGAGCCGCCAAAGCATATTCAAAATATCAAAAATGCAGTTTGCGTGCTGCTACCAATTTACTTCGTACCGGTTGGTAGAGATTATTGAGAAATTACAAAATAATTTAAAATCTAACTCGTTGTAGTATCTTAAACAAGTAAAATGAAAAGAAATATTCTTTATGATTTATATGTTTTTGTAATTGGCATTGGTTATTTGTTAAAATAATTCATTTTTATAAATATTTTTTTTGGGGAATCCGTTGTTACCAAAAATTCGCGGGAATTCATTGTGGTCGGTAACAACAAATTTATATAATTGCCATAACGCAATTATCCAAAATCAATAAAATCGCCCAAAAATATTGGGGCGAAATCCCGCAACATTTTCCGTTTATCCGGTTGGACGAAATGGTGGTTATACCCAATCATATTCATGGGATTTTGTTCTGTCTTTTTTCAATTTACATTTTTATCATAAAATAGGAATCAAAACATTTTTTTATTCAATACTTTTTCTTATTTTTGCTCTCGCAAATGGGGCCATAGCTCAGCTGGCTAGAGTGCTTGACTGGCAGTCAAGAGGTCGAGGGTTCGACTCCCTTTGGCTCCACAAAAAAAGAGATAAGTTTT
>CAZSBI010000178.1:0-6544 GCA_964604735.1 uncultured Flavobacteriaceae bacterium
CTTGATTCCTTCGACCAATACCAACTCAAATGATTGGCACACTTTTACATCATTTAGTTTAATTTATACATTTGGAGACTTACGTTGCTATTTTGGGTTTTAACTTTATTTAATAATGCAATTGACTAAAAAAGACATATCAAATTATAAATTGCCGCAACATATTGCAATCATTATGGATGGCAATGGACGTTGGGCAAAAAAAAGAAATAAAAATAGGGTTTTTGGTCATCATCAAGGGGTAAAAACAGTTAGAGAAATTGTCGAAAATTCGGTTGAATTAGGCATAGCGTATTTAACACTCTATACTTTTTCAACAGAAAATTGGAATAGACCCCAAGAAGAAGTAGATGCATTGATGGATTTATTAGTGGAAACACTTAAAGACCAAATAGCAGACTTAATGCGCCAAAATATAGTGTTAAATGCCATTGGCGACTTGCAAAAACTACCCAAGCATACATTTGATACATTAAATGAAATGTTGCAAAAAACAGCAAGCAATACAGGAATGGTGTTGAGTATTGCTTTGAACTACGGCGGACGCGACGAATTGCTCAATATGACCAAAGAAATTGCAAAAAAAGTTAAAAATAATATAATTTTACCCAATTCTATTGACGAAAATAAAATTAATTTGCACCTTTACACCCACAATTTGCCCGATGTCGATTTTATGATCAGAACAGGAGGCGAAAAACGCATTAGTAATTTTTTGCTTTGGAAGATGGCTTATGCCGAATTGTACTTTACCGATACACTTTGGCCTGACTTTGACCAACAAAATTATTACAAAGCAATACAAGATTATCAAAAAAGAGAAAGAAGATTTGGAAAAACAAGTGAACAAGTTAGCAATGAGAAATAGTAAAAATATTTTCTTCGGATTATTAGTAATGATTTTTATGTCTGTACAAGGACAAAAATCAGACGAATATAAAATCTATCAGATACAAGAAATTAAAGTAAATGGATTAGAACAGTTCAATCCGGAGACCGTCAAAGCATTTATAGGGCTTTCCAAAGGCGATGTAATAGAAGTGCCCGGCGAACAAACAGCGCAAATAATCAAAAAACTTTGGGGCTTAGGTTACTTTTCTGATATTAATTTGTATGTAATACCCGTAAAAGATAATTTTGTTGTACTTGAAGTAGATTTGCAAGAACTGCCTAAAATATCGGAGGTGAAAATTACGGGCGTGTCTAAATCAAAAGCAAGAGAATTTGCCAAAGATATAGGACTGAAAAAAAATGTTATTCTAAGCGAAGACCTAAAAGCAAAAACAATAGAAACTATAAAAAATGAATTTGTAAAAAAAGGTTTCTTAAAAACAAAAGTTAATTTCAGACAGATAAAAGACACTGCTGATTTGGTTAAAGTTTTGGTTAATATTGATAAAGATAGTCGTGTAAAAATCAATAAAATCAATATAACAGGAAACAAAAATATAACTGCCAACAAACTAAGAAGACAATTAAAAAATACAAAACAAAAAAGATTTTACCGTTTCTGGAAGCGTTCCAAATACATCAAAGATGATTTTAAAGAAGATTTGGCCAATCTTGAAAAATTTTACAAAGAAAACGGTTATCGTAACGCAAGAGTTATAGCCGATACAGCCTACTATGATGCCAATGGAGATATGCAAATCGATATAAAAGTTGTAGAAGGACATCAGCACTATTTTGGAAATATCGAAATTGTAGGTAATTCTGTCTATCCAACAAAATTAATCAACAAGATTTTAGGTATCAAAAAAGGCGATGTTTACAACGGTACACTTTTGCAAAAAAGAATCAACGATCCTTCAAAACCCGATGGTGAAAACATTACCAATCTATACCAAAATAACGGGTATTTATTTTCAAGAATTAATGTTGTCGAAAAAGAAGTGCGTAATGATACCATTGATTATCAAGTAAATATTTACGAAGGCAAGTTGGCTAAATTTAATAAAATTACCGTAAACGGTAATATGCGCACGAATGATTATGTAGTATTTAGAGAATTAAGAACTCTGCCCGGCGCTACATACAGCAAACAAAATGTTATAAGAACCATCAGAGAGTTGGCACAATTAGGTTTTTTTGATGCCGAAAAAATAACACCTGATTTAAAAAATGTTGACCCCAGTGCCGGCACAGTAGATGTAGATTGGCATGTAGAGGAATCCGGTAGTAGCCAAATACAATTACAAGGAGGTTTTGATGGTCGCTATTTCATCGGAACATTAGGCTTGTCATTGAATAACTTTTCGATCAAAAATTTGTTTAACGGCAAAGAATACAAACCGCTTCCTATGGGAGACGGTCAAAAATTATCATTAAATTTGCAAGTATCACAACGTTACGAAACATATAGTGTGTCGTTTTCAGAACCTTGGTTTGGCGGAAAAAAACCACAAGCTTTGACCGTTTCGGCATATTATTCTAATTATTATGGTTACGATTACGGATCAGGAAACAATTACTCATATTATAATTATATTGACGTAGATAGAAGTAAAGTGTTTAATATCACAGGCTTATCAGTGGGTTTGTCAAAAAAATTACAATGGCCGGACGATTACTTTTTCCTTAGTCAGTCGATAAGTTTAAATCACTATAAAATTCAAAATTACGGATCAATAGGTTCTTTTGGTTTTAATAACGGTACCGCAAACAATTTTTCGTACAACTTTATGTTTGGAAGAAATTCGAGTGGTCCCAACCCTATTTATCCAATTAGAGGTTCCGAATTTGTTTTTAATTTGAAATTGACGCCTCCCTATTCATTATTTAGCAGAACGGATTATAGCACAATAGAACAAAATCCCGATTTCTTAGATAAAGATGGCAATCCTGATAGAGAAAAAATTAATAAACAAAAGTATAGTTTTATTGAGTATTATAAATTTAAATTAAATGGTACTTGGTACACAAGTTTATACGAAAAATTGATTTTGCGTTCAAAAGCCGAGTTCGGTTATTTGGGAGCATACAACAACTATTTGGGCGTAGCACCCTTTGAAAGATTTTTTGTAGGAGGAAGCGGATTGATGGGAGGAAACTTAGATTCAAGAGAAATTATTCCACTTAGAGGTTATCCGGATGGCTCGTTAAACTCAGTCTTTGGCAATCAAGGTGGAACAGCCTATAACAAATTCTCATTTGAATTGCGTTACCCGATTACTTTAAAACCACAAGCATCAATATATTTGCTGTCATTTGTTGAAGCCGGAAACACTTACAACAATATTAACCATTATAATCCGTTCTCATTAAAAAAATCTGCCGGAGTCGGTGTGAGAATATTTATGAGTGCCTTTGGTCTATTAGGAATAGACTTTGGCTATGGATTTGATAAAATACCAAGCGCAGCAGGTCCGCAAGTATCGGGTTGGCAAACGCATTTTATAATGAATCAACGACTCTAAATTGACTTTGGCACAATTATTTCAATAAACTAAACAGCTATGAAAAAAATTGCATTACTTTTCATTATCACAACACTAAGCATAAATGTCTTTGCACAAGGACGTATAAAAATTGCTTATGTCGATATGGAATATATTTTGTCAAAATTGCCGGAACATCAAACAGCTTTAAAAGAATTAGAAAACAAAGCAGCGAGATGGAAATCAGAAATAGAAAAAAGAACAAAAGAAATAACTGACTTAAAACAAGTTTTAGAACAAGAAAAAGTGCTTTTAACTAAGGAGTTGTTGCAAGAAAAAGAAGAAGAAATAGCCTTTAAAGAAAAAGAATTGCTTAAATATCAGTTAGCAAAATTTGGACCCGAAGGCGACTATGTTTTGCAAAAACAACGATTGGTAAGCCCCGTGCAAGACAGAGTGTTTGGTGCTGTATCCAAACTGATTAAAACAGCTAAATACGATATTGTTTTTGACAAGTCAAATGACAATTTAGGATTGATATACACATCGACAAAACTTGATATTTCTGACAAAATACTAAAAATGATTAGTAAAGACAGAAAAAAAGAAGACAGAAAAAAAGATGCAAAAAAACGCAAAGAAAAAAAACAACGCGAACTAACCGAAGCCCAAAAAGCCAGAAAGGAAATGATGGCAAAAAAGAAAAAAGAACGCGAGGAAAAACGAAAAAAAGCGCTGGAAGAAAGAAAACGAAAAAGAGAAGCATCAAAAAAGAAAGAAGCAAATAAAGACGATAAAAAGAAAACAGAAGAAGAAAAAAAAGCAACGGCAGATAAACCTGCAAAAGAAGAGAAAAAAGAGAGCAAAGAAAATGAAGAGAAGTTTGGAAAAAAATTAACCCCCGAACAACTTAAAAAATTTGAAAGCCAAGTAAAATTAACCCCCGAGCAAAAAGCCGCAAAGCGAAAAGCAGAAAGAGAGGCACGACGAAAAAAAAATAATTGAAGAACGAAAAGCAAAAAAAGCTGCAAAGCAAGAAAATAAATAGAAATTAAAAATTAAAACAGAATAATTATGAGACACTTAAAACTAGTATTGGTAGCAATGTTACTTTGGATGGGAGCAACTACCGCAAATGCACAAAAAACAGCGCATATCAATGTGCAAAAAATTATGGTAGAAATGCCGGAGTTTAAAGCAGGACAAGCACAATTGAAAAAATTGTATGCTACTTATGAAAAAGAATTTAAAGAATTGCAACAAAACTATCAAGCAAAAGTAAAAAAATACCAACAAGAATCTAACACTGTTTCGCAACAAGAAAACGAAAAGCGTGTAAAAGAATTGATGGAATTAGAGAAAACTATTGCGGCGCAACAACAACAAATTCAACAAGAAGCAGCCAAGAAAGAGGCAGAGCTAATGAAACCAATTCAAGAAAAATTGTTGAAAGCAATTAAAGATGTAGCAGCCGAAAAAGGATACGATTATGTTTTTGACAGTTCAGGTCCAACCAGCTTAATCGTAGCTAACGGTCCGGATTTATACAATGATGTAAAAGCAAAATTAGGATTCTAATACAACTAGCATACCTATTATTATTTAAACTCAGAGAATTTTCTCTGAGTTTTTTTTATTTCTCACTAATTTATGCTACTTTTGTTACAGTTTATTTTGATTGATAAATGATTTTTGTTTGGTATTGTTAAATAAACTAAAAATGCCCTGCCAATATTTCGTATTTTTGGGTAAAATTATAACTGATATATTAATTCATAAATATTATTACTATGAAATGCTTAAAACAAAAGCTATTCGAAAAAATAGAAAAACAACGTCCAAGAACTAAACGTTTGGTTAAAGAGTTTGGTGATGTTGTAATTGACCAAGTAAAAGTCAGTCAAGTAATTGGCGGTATGAGAGGTATCAAAAGTTTAGTTACTGATATTTCTTACTTAGATCCTTACGAAGGAATCCGTTATAGAGGATATACACTTCCTGAGGTATTCGAAAAATTACCAAAACCGGAAGGTGCAGAGATGCCTTACGTAGAAGGTTTATACTACTTATTATTAACAGGTGATATACCTACACAAGAAGAAGTAGATTGCTTAATTATGGATATGAATAACCGTCGTATCATTCCTAAATATGTATGGGACGTAATTGATTCATTCCCTAGTGAAAGTCATCCAATGGCTATTCTTTCTGCTGCTGTAATGAGTTTGGAGCGCGAATCTACTTTTAACGTAAAATATCGTCAAGGTGTAAGCAAAATGGATTACTGGGATTCAACTTTTGAAGATGCAACCAACTTGTTGGCTAAAATTCCATTAATCGGTGCTTATATTTATAACAAATTATACAATCCTAACGCAGGACATCGTTATCCGGATCCAACACTGGATTTAGGTGCCAATTTTGCTTATATGATGGGCAAAGATGCTCCTTATGACGATGTGTCAAGAATGTATTTTATCATTCACGCAGACCACGAAAGTGGAAACGTAAGTGCGCATACAGGACACTTAATTGCAAGTTCGTTGTCTGACGTTTATTATGCTACATCAGGTATGATTAACGGTTTGGCAGGTCCTTTGCACGGATTGGCAAATCAAGAAGTACTACGTTGGTTACAAGGTCTTAAAGACCAAATGGGCGACAAAGTACCAAGCGAAGAAGAAATGAAAAAATATGTTTGGGATACCTTAAACAGCGGTCAAGTGATCCCCGGATACGGTCACGCCGTATTGCGTAAAACAGACCCTCGTTATACAGTACAACGTGAATTCTGTTTAAATCACTTGCCGGATGATCCTCTATTTAAATATGTAGATGCATTGTACAATGTAGTACCTGATATTTTAAGAGAACACGGTAAAGCTAAAAACCCTTGGCCAAATGTTGATGCACAATCAGGTGTTGTACAATGGCATTATGGTGTAACCGAATACGATTTCTATACCGTGTTATTCTCGATAGGACGTTCTATCGGTGTATTGTCTAATATTATTTGGGATAGAGCGCTAGGTTATTCATTAGAAAGACCAAAATCTATCACAACCGATATGTTAGAAGAAATGGTAGGAGCCAACAAATAAAATTAATTTCCACTCAATATAAAGCCCCGACAAAGTCGGGGCTTTTTTATATCCATAAATATTAAA